>NZ_AUAG01000018.1:0-85363 GCF_000428605.1 Thioalkalivibrio sp. ALE19 | reverse complement strand
GCGGCCGAGCCCCTTCGGGGTTGGCGCCCCGGGTTCCCCGATCCGGCGTTGCGTCGCTTGCGGGTAGAACCACTACCCGTTGCACGACGCGCCTTGTCTCGGAAAACCCGGGGTGCCAACGCGAACGTGTATATTTCTCCGTGTTTCCTTAACACGCCGCCGCTGCCCCGGCCCATACCCGGACGCCGGTGCCGTCATTGCAACGCCGGGGCCCTCACAGAGATTACTCGCTGCGCTCGCCCTCCGGGCCGGCCTGCGGCCGTTCAACGCGCTTCGCGCTTTTGTGCCACGTCGCTGCGCTCCTCGCCATGACAGTCCTTCTTTCCCCGTCATTGCGAAGCCCGACTGTATCCCCCGTCATTGCGCCCCGCTCCCCGTCATTGCGAGGAGCGCAGCGACGAAGCAATCTGCCGGCCCGAAACCACCGGAGCCCTCGAACCCACCGCACTGCCAGCCGCAGGAGATTGCTTCACCGCCTTCGGCGCCTCGCAATGACGCAGCCGGGGAACTGGCACTGTGCGTCCAATCCGTTAGCATACCGCGCATGGAATGGATCGATATCTGCTTCAACCTGACCCACGAATCCTTCAACAAGGAACGCGACGAGGTGCTCGAACGCGCGCGCGAGGCCGGCGTGTCCTGGATGCTGATCACCGGCGCCGACGCCCACCAGAGCGAGAAATGCCTGGAGATCGCCGACCAGTACCCGGACTGCTGCCGCGCCACCCTGGGCGTGCATCCGCACCTGGCAAAGCAGTGGACCGACGCGATCGCCGCGCGGTTCAGTGACCTCGCCCGCGCGGACGCCAACGTCGTCGCCATGGGCGAGATGGGGCTGGACTACAACCGCGACCACTCGCCGCGCCCGCAGCAGCGCATCGCCTTCGAGGCCCAGCTGGAACTGGCCGCCGATCTCGGCCTGCCGGTGTTCCTGCACGAACGCGACGCCCACCACGACTTCGCGCAGATCCTGCGCCGCTGGCGCGACAAGGTGCCGGCCGCCGTGGTGCACTGCTTCACCGGCGAGGCCGACGCCCTGGCCGAATACCTCGACCTCGACTGCCACATCGGCATCACCGGGTGGGTCTGCGACGAGCGCCGCGGCAAGCACCTGCACCCGCTGGTGCCGACCATCCCGCGCGGTCGCCTGATGATCGAGACCGACGCCCCCTACCTCCTGCCGCGCACCCTGCCCAAGGGCACCGGCAAGAAGATCGGCAACGGCCGGCGCAACGAGCCCGCCTTCCTCCCCCACATCGGCGAATTCGTGGCCCAGCTGCGCGACGAGACCCCGGAAGACCTCGCCGCCCACACCACCGCCACCGCCCGCGCCTTCTACAACCTCCCGCCGGCATCAGGCGAGTAACACGGTGAGAGCATCCACCCGGCCAGCTGGTGACAGGAAACACAGCCAGGAAAAAGTTATAAAACAGCACCCCCTCAGGGAAGAGGAGCCGACATGACCCGGGAAGACGAAACCCCGATCGTCATCTACGAAGATGATGCCGACCACATCGTGGAAGTCCGACTGGACACCGGACGCGATACCGTTTGGTTGACGCAGCGGCAGATGGCCGAGCTCTTCGACACGTCAACCGACAACGTCGGTCTGCATCTGAAGAACATCTACAAAGACGACGAACTCGATGAACCGTCAACTACCGAGGATTCCTCGGTACTTCGACAGGAAGGCGCTCGCCAGGTCTCACGACGCATCAAGCACTACAACCTCGACGCCATCATCTCGGTCGGCTACCGGGTCAACTCCCGCCGTGCTGTGCGCTTCCGCCAATGGGCCACTCGCGTACTGCGCGAACACCTGACGCGCGGCTGGACCCTCAACCGCCAGCGATTCGAAACCAACGCCCGGGAGCTGAAAGCCGCACTGGAACTGGTGCGCCGGACCGCCCGCAGCCCGGAACTGGGCGTCGAAGCCGGTCGCGGGCTGGTCGACATCGTGACCCGCTACGCCCAGACCTTCCTCCTGCTGCAGCGCTACGACGAAGGCCTCCTGACCGAGCCCAACGCCGAGACCGGAGGCACACTGCCGACAACCGGCGAAGCGCGCGAAGCCCTGGCCGCGCTCAAAGAAGACCTGATGGCAAAAGGCCAGGCGACGGAACTGTTCGCCCAGGAACGCGGCGAGGGGCTGGACTCGCTACTGGGCAACCTGGACCAGTCCGTATTCGGCGAACCGGCCTACCCTACGGTCGAGTCCAGGGCTGCGCACCTGCTGTATTTCGTGATCAAGAACCACCCGTTCTCCGACGGCAACAAACGCAGCGCTGCCTACCTGTTCGTCGACTTCCTGCATCGCAATCACCGCCTCATCAGCCCAGCCGGCGAGCCCGTGATCAACGATGTTGGCCTGGCCGCCCTGACCCTGCTGGTGGCGGAATCCGACCCCGACAACAAGGAAACGATGATCCGCCTGATCATGAACATGCTCGCGCACGAGACCGACCCCACATGACCCACGTCGCCACGCGTAGCACCCTATCCGTGGGCAGCAAAGCTGACCGGTGACTTTCCATGGCTGAGCACACACCCCATCAAAGTCACTCTCGGGTCGCGCTGGTCACCGGCGCGGCGCGCGGGATCGGGCTCGGGATCGCCGAGCGCCTGGTGCGGGATGGCTGGCAGGTGGTGCTGGCCGATATCGACGGCCCCGAATGCGAACAGGTCGCCACGCGCCTGGGCCCCGCCGCCCGCGCCATCGCGCTGGATGTCCGCGACGAGGAACAGGTCCGCGAGGCCATCCGGCGCACGGAGGAATGGCACGGCGGCCTGGATGCCCTGGTGAACAACGCCGGCATCAGCGACCCGCACTCCGGTCCACTGGAAGGGCTGGACCTGGCCGACTGGCAGCGCTGGCTGGATACCAACCTCACCGGCGCCTTCCTGCTCGGCAAGCACGCCCTGCCCCTGCTGCGCCGCCGCCGGGGCGCCATCGTCAACATCAGCTCCACCCGCGCCCTGCAGTCCGAGCCGGACACCGAGGCCTACGCCGCCAGCAAGGGCGGACTGGACGCCTTCACCCACGCCCTGGCCGTCAGCGCCGGCCCGGAGGTCCGCGTCAACGCCATCCGCCCCGGCTGGATCGACACCCGCAGCCCCGAACAGCAACAGGCCGAGCCGCTGTCCGCACAGGACCACACCCAGCATCCGGCCGGGCGCGTCGGCCAGCCCGCCGACATCGCGGCCCTCGCCGCCTTCCTGCTCGGCCCCGACGCCGGCTTCGTCACCGGCCAGATCTGGACCGCCGACGGCGGCATGACCCGGCGCATGCTCTACCACGACTAACGCCCCTGGATCGCCACTGGCCGCCACACATCACGCACCGGGTCCGCCGCGGAACGGGAGACCCTTCCGCAAACCCTTTCCCGGACAGTGCGAGGCACTGCGCCTACTCGTCGACGAAAGGGATACCCTCCGCCTCGAAAAAATCGGCGAGAAACGCCTTCAGCGCCTCGTCGCGACAGGCATACCAGTCCTGATCGACCCCCCTGTCATGGATCAGGTCCTTGAACCGGCGGAACGCACCGCGACCCCGGATGGCCTCCAGCAGTTCGGAGCGCAGGTCCGGGTCTTCCTGCAGACGGCAGAACTGATCCATCACCCCGTACTCGTCAAAGTCGAACGGGTCGGGAAGCCGCACATAGTCATCCGAAGCATGTACGGCCCGTACCGTCTGCAGCACCTCCTGCTGCCACTCCGGAAGCTCCTCCGGATCTTCCTCGGCCAGGATCTCGTCTTCATCGCTGAAGCCCACCACCTCACCGGTCGCCCGGTGGACATAGGTCTGCCAGCCATCCGTGAGCGGATCCACCTGTTCCAGGACGTCCTTCAACACCACCGGGAGCGGCATCGCGACCTCCTCTGCACAGCAGTCCACATCGTCTTCACACGTCGGGGCTCGGCGGATTTTAGCGATTGCCGGGCTGACAGGCGAGCAGGCGCTGCTGCACCACATCGGCGACCAGCCGCAGGGCGGCGTCGCGGGTGTCGTGCACCTGCACGGTGGCGCGTACGGCGGGGTCCACGGGCTCGCCGAGGGCCACCTCGGGGTCGACCTCGGGCGTGTGCGCCGGGCACGCGTCGAGCCAGGCGGGGTGGTACTCGCAACCCGGTTCGGCGGGAAACAGCGCGGCGTAGGCGATCCGCGCCTCCACCAGGTCCTGGAAGAAGTGGCTGCCGAATGAGAGGTCGGGGACGATGCCGGCGTCGGAGTCGGCTACCTCCACCAGCATGCGCACGCGGTCGATGTCGGCGAAGCGCACGGGCACGCCCAGTTCGGGGGTGCTGGTGCCCCAGCGGCCGGGGCCGATGAGGAGCGTGGCGCAGTCTTCGGGACGGGCGTACTGGCGGTTGAGGGCACCAACCAGGCGGGCCACGGCGTATTTCTGCGGGCGGGAAAGCACCGCGTAGCGTGCGCCGTCCACGCGGATGACGCGCTCGATGGCCAGGTCCAGATTGCCGCCCATGAAACGGCCCTGGCTGGCGAACAACAGTCGTTGCGGGTCGACCTGCCCGGGCAGTTCCACCGGCCGGTCGCTGCCCAGGGTGGCGAGCGGCCGGCACTGCACCAGGTTCACGCCGGCGTTGCCGTCGGCGTCGAGATGCACGGTGAACTCGACGTCCACCGGGTGGGCATAGGCGGCCTCCAGGGTCTTGAGCAGGTCGCGCATCAGCGGAGCGAAGCCGGTGCGCTGCAGCAGCGGGGTGAAGGTCACCCGCCACAGGCGCTCCTCGCGCCCCTGCTCGCGGGCGCGACGGCCGGCCTCGCGGTCGATCTCGCCGAGCAGGTTCAGCGGCAGGTCCGGTGCGGTCCCGGCCAGTTGCTGGACGGGGACGGCAGCCTCGCGGTTGGCCTCGATGTCGAGCACATCGGCGGCGTGCTGCGAGTAGCGGTACAACTCGTCCCGGCTGTGAAACGGCCGCCGCTCGGGCTGGTCCAGCGCCACTACGCAGGCATGGTCACGCGCGACCCGGTCCACCGCGCGGGTGCCCAGCCCCAGCACCAGGCGCAGCATCCCGGCGGACGGGTCCAGCGCGCCGTCCCAGACGAAGGTGTTCCACGAGACCCCGACCCCGGCGGCCTCCGGCAGGTAGTGGCGCCCGTGGTAGCGGCCGTTGACCCGCTGCAGCAGCAGCGCCATGGGTTCTTCCTGATCCATCAGGCCGCGCTGGTGGCGATAGCTCAGCGCGTCGTCGCTCATGGTCGAGGCATAGACCCGGCGGATGGCGTCCTCCAGCTGCGCCAGACGCTCGCCCGGACTGCCCTGGTTCACGCAGAACACGCTCTCGTACTTGCCGGCAAAGGCGTTGCCGAAGCCGTCTTCCAGAAGGCTGCTGGAGCGCACCAGGATCGGGTACTGCCCGTAGTGGTCGAGCACCCGCTCCAGCTCGCGGCGCACCTCCGGCGGGATCTCGCCGTGCAGCATGTCCTCGCGCAGGCCGTGCGCCTCGTCGAAATAGCCCTCCGCAGTGCGCTGGCGCATCAGCCGCGGCCACCAGCCGTTATGCACCAGATAGGCGTAGTACACGTCCGCGCCGATGAAGTGCGAGTCGTGGGGTTCCAGTGCCCGCCCCCAGCGCTGCGGGTCCTGCGCGAGCAGGATGCGCCGCGCCAGCAGCATGCCCGCGGCCTTGCCGCCGATGTAGCCGCTGCCGACCATGCGGCTGCGGATCGCCAGCAGCTCCTCCAGACCGAGGTGGCGCCGCGCCAGTTCCAGCATGCGCTCGTCGCGGCCGATCAGCACCCGCAGGATCTCGTCCTGTACCCGGGCGCGGTCGGCCGCCGGCGTCCCCTCCGCCAGCGCATCGGAGGCGGCGAGGAACAGGCGATCCCAGTAGTCCAGCAGCTGCCGCCCGTGCTGCTGGCCGGGGCGCTGTTCCTCCAGCAGGGCCTGCAGCCGCGTGGCCTCGCTGCTGTCCACCACCGGCTCGAACTGCGTGCCGCGCTGGCGGTGTGGCAGGAACATGGTCGGCGAGCTGCGCTGCCATACCTTCACCGGCTGCACGTGCACCGCGTCGCCGGCGCGGCGCACGTCGATCAGCACCTGCGTGGTCTCGCGGATGCGCGACAGCGTGGTATGCGAATGGCTGTGCGGATGCAGCGCGAACCAGGCCACCGTGTCCATCTCGTACAGATACGGGCAGATGGCGCGGAAGAAGTTGCCCACCATGTGATCGGTGGCCCAGGCATCCAGCAGATCCGACAGACAGTCGCACAGATAGAACGCGCCGCGGCCGTACTCGGTGACCAGGCGGAAGACGTGGCGGGTGAACGGCTCGAAGCCGCGCAGGGCGTCGATGGCCACCACTTCGATCCCCGGACCGGCCTCCACCAGCGGCGGGTGGGAGCCGAAGCGCAGATAGATGATGGAGCGGTCCTGGGCGCGGGCCGCCGCCACGAACGGCTCGACGAAGCGGCGATAGTCCTCGATGTCGTCGACCCGCCAGACCACGTTATCGCCGATGCGCAGCCCGTCGAGCACCCGGTCCAGGCCTTCCAGCCCGGTGGAGACGGCTTCCTGCTGCGCCTGCGGATCGGTGGTCATGGTGCGCCCGTGCGGCCCGGGGAAATCCGGCTCAATGTACACGTTCGCCCTGCCCCGGCACCACGATACCCGCCAGCCCGGACTTGCCGTACGATGGAGGATCCGCTGCGGCGCCAGAAGACAGGAGATCGACCATGAAGACTTCGGTAATTCTCACACTGATCGGTCCGGATCGCCCGGGGCTGGTCAGCAAGGTGGCGGCCCGTGCGCACGAGGCCGGCGGTAACTGGCTGGAGAGCCGCATGGCGCAGCTGGCCGGGCAGTTCGCAGGGGTGGTGATGCTGGAGGCCGACACCGCAGGCGTCGACGCCCTGGAGACCGCGCTGCGGGAGCTGGAAGGCGAGGGTCTGCAGATCCACATCCAGCGGGGCGACGACCTGCCGGTGCCGGAGCCCGTCCCCGCGCGGCACAAGGTGCTGCTGGACCTGATGGGGCACGACCGGCCCGGTATCGTGCAGGACATCACCGCCGTGCTGTCGCGTCACGGCGTGGGCGTGGAGAACCTGGACACGGCCGTCGAGCCGGCCTCGATGACCGGCGAGCCGATGTTCCGCGCCCGCGCCCGGATCGGGGTGCCGGAGGGCGTGGACCTGGACACCCTGCAGGATGATCTGGAGGCGCTGGCCAACGAGCTGATGGTCGATCTCGACCTCCACGATCCGCAGTCCGAAGCGCCGGAGAAGGCCTGACGCGGCGGCTCCTGCCGGCTCAGACCACCAGCCAGTAGCCGATGTAGACCAGCACCAGCAGGTACACCCCGCGCGGCAGCCATTCGGCCACGATCTCGCGACGCAGGGCCAGATGCCCGTCCAGCTCGCGGGCGCGGTACTGCAGCACCGAGGGCAGACGGCCGGCCGCCTCGCCGGAGGACAGCAGCCCGGGTTCGCGATCGGGGTCCAGCAGGGCCTCGCGTCGCAGCGCCTCCACCAACGGCAGCCCCTCCGCACAGGCCGTCGCCGCCGTGTTCAGCCGCCGCCGGAGCTCGCCGGTTTCCGCCGCGGCCAGGCCCTGCAGGGCCTGATCCGCCGGCACACCGGCCCCCAGAACCAGACCCAGATCCTGCAACAGCGCCTGCCGCCGGCCGGCCGCGGGCAGGCGCCCGGGCCGCAGCCACCAGCGCTGCCACACCTGCAGCAGCGGACGCCAGAAACGAAACGCGGCCCAGACCAGCAACCCGGTCACCACCAGCGGCTGAAGCACGGCGAACAGGTAACCGGGGCCATCCAGCACGCCCCGGAACAGCGCCGGCAGGGGCGCGAGCACCAGCGCCACCACCCAGAGCAGCGCCGGCAGCAGCAATCCGGTGCGGATCCGTCGTTCGGTGTTCTCCTCGCGATGCAGCCGGTCGGCCAGCAGTCGCAGGGCCCGGTCCAGCCGCCCGGCAACCTTCAGGGCCTTCAGCAGCGGCCGCTCTTCGGGACGGATCCAGCCGGCCGTCTCCAGCGCGCGCACCGGGTCGGCGCGGCCGGCGGGCAGGCCTACCACCCCGCTGGCCCGCTGCCAGTCAACTCCCGCTTCCAGCAGGGTTGCCAGCTCGTCGAGGTTCTGCACGCGTTTCATTTCAGCGGCAAGAGGCCACAACCAGCCGGTCGACCCCCGACCACGTGTCACGTATCACAGGTATCATCAAAGGCTCCCGGCAGCAGAAACAAGCCGCTCAGTATAACCCTCCACCGTGCTGCGTCATCCCTTGGGAAACGCCCGCCCCGCGGGCGGCGGATCTGGACATCCGTGCCTGTCCGGGCAGACTGGTGGGCCATCTTCCTCACGCCGAGTCTGAACAGGAGTCTCCCATGAGCATGCAGGAACAGATCACCGCCAAACTGGAGGCGGAGTTCGAGCCGGTGCATCTGGCGGTAGAGAACGAAAGCCACATGCACAACGTGCCGCCGGGCTCGGAATCACATTTCAAGGTCACCATCGTCTCCGAGGCCTTCCGTGACCAGAAGCTGGTGGCGCGCCATCGCATGGTCAACCACACCCTGGCGGACGAACTCGCCGGCGGGATCCACGCGCTGGCACTGCATACCCTGGACCCGGATCAGTGGTTCGAGCGCGCGGGCAAGGTGGCCGATTCACCCCCGTGCGAGGGCGGTGACGGCGGCGCGAAGGCCTGATGTCCGTCGCCGAGAGCCTGCGCGCCCGCCACGACGGGCCGGGGCTGATGGACCTGCTGGGACGTATCGAGGCGTCCCTCAATCCGGACGCGCCGGCACATGCCGGTGCCCTGGCCGGCATCGACCCGGCCCTGGGCCCGGATACCCACGTGGTGCTGTGGCTGATCGACGGCTTCGCCGAGGATTACCGCCGGCACACCCCGCTGATGCAGGCCGACCACCACGCCACGCTGGAGACGGTGTTCCCCAGCACCACGGCCACCGCGATCACCAGCATCCTTACCGGCCGGCACCCGGCGCACCACGGCCTGCTGGGCTGGCACACCCGGCTGGCCGAACCAGCGCGCACCCTGACGGTGCTGATGGCGGAGGAACGCGGCGCCGACGACCAGCCCGCGCGCCTGGACCATCGCGAACTCGCCGCCCGGGTGCAGCCGGACCGGATCATCGACCGCCTCGGATGCCCCAGCACCTTCATCGGCCCGAAGTGGATCGGCCACGCCCCCTACAACCGGATGATGAGCGAGGGTGCGGGGTTTGTCGGCTTCGACGGCATCAGCGACCTGCCGGCGCGCGTGGCCGCCCATGTACGCGCGCATCCGGGGCCGCATTTCACCTACGTCTACTGGTCGGAGCTGGATCACCTCGGCCACGAATACGGTCCCGAAAGCCCCGAGGTGGAGCGGCACCTGAAGCAGCTGGATCTCGCCTACACCGCCACCTGCGCCCAGCTCGCCGGGACCGACGCGGTGATGCTGACCACCGCCGACCACGGCATGCGTCCGGTAGAACGCCGCCTCGACCTGCGCGAGGCCCCGGCGGTGCAGGACTGCCTGCGGCACCGCCTGACCGGCGAACCGCGCGCCGCGCTGGCCCATGTGCGCGAAGGCCGCGAGGCCGCGTTCGAGGCCGCCGTCGCGCAGGCCTTCGGCGACGATATCGCCCTGCTGCCGCGCGAGGCCTGGATGGCCGGCGACACCCCGGCTCCCACCCTCGGCCCCGGACCGGAACACCCGGAGCTGCGGGCCCGCGCCGGTGACTATCTCCTCCTGCCCGCGGCCGACGCCTACCTGGTGGACCCGCCGGCCGATGACGAAGGCCCGTTCTTCCGCGGCGCACACGGCGGGCTCTCGCCCGAGGAACGCCGCATCCCGCTGTTCCTTCGGTCGCTGGCCAATTCCCGGTAAACTGGGGCGCGGACCCGCGGAGATGATCTCCCGGGCCCCAACGCCAACGCGAGCCCGATACAAGATGAACGAGACCGACAGCCCCGAAGAGAGCTACAACAACGCCGCGCGCCGCCTGATCGACCTGGCCAACCGCCTTGCCGAGGACGGTGACGCGGTCGACACCGGCGATGTCGCCGACGGTCTGCTGGCCGGCGCGGTGCACTTCTGGCTGTACAGCCGCCAGCCCTGCGGCGACGTGCGCTGCGAGGAGTGCTCGCCGTTCTCCGATGCCGAGAGCCGCCTGGCCATGCTGCACGAGCTGGTCGACGAACTGGCCCACGACAGCGAGTACTTCCACGCCAGCACCGACACCACCGTCGGCCACGCCTAGGGAAACGCCGATCAATGTCCACGTTCGCGCTCGAGTCGCTTTTGCGTGCGAACAAGGCGCGGCGACTGCCGTGCAGCATTCTGCACAAGGGAGTCGCAACGCCGTGCGCGCGCAAAAGCGGCCGAGCCCCTGCGGGGTTGGCACCCCAGGTTCCCCGATCCTGCGTTGCGGCCCTTGCCGGTAGAACCACTACCGGCTGCGCACCGCGCCTTGTCTCGGAAAACCTGGGGTGCCAACGCGAGCGTGCACATTGATCGGTGTTTCCCTGGGGAAACACCGCTCGATGACCACGCCCTTCGGGCCGGCGACCGATGCCTGGTTCCGGGAGGCCCTGGGCACCCCCACCGCGATCCAGAGCACCGGCTGGCCGGTCATCCGCGAGGGCCGGCATGCCCTGCTGATCGCCCCCACCGGCAGCGGCAAGACCCTGGCGGCGTTCCTCGATGCGCTGGATCGGCGGATGGAGGAACAGCCCCCGGAATCGCCCCCGGAATCGGCCCGGGAATGGGCCCCGGATCCGGAGTGCACCGGAGCCGAAATCACGCCCGGCTACCGCGTGCTGTATGTCTCGCCGCTGAAGGCGCTCGCGGCCGACGTGGAACGCAACCTGCGCGCGCCGCTGACCGGGATCACCCATACCGCCGCACGCCAGGGCCGGCCCGTCGCCACCCCGCGCGTGGACATCCGCACCGGCGACACGCCGCAGACGGAGCGGCGGCGTCAGGCACGCGAACCGGGCGACATCCTGGTCACCACCCCGGAATCGCTTTACCTCCTGCTGGGTTCGCGCGCCGGCGCAACCCTGGAGACGGTGGACACGGTAATCGTCGACGAGGTGCATGCCCTGGCCGGCAGCAAGCGCGGGGCCCATCTGGCGCTGTCGCTGGAACGCCTGAGCGAACGCTGCGCGCGGGATCCGCAGCGCATCGGCCTGTCCGCCACGGTGCATCCGGTCGAGGTCGCACAACAGTTCCTCGGCGGCGACCGCGAGGTGGAGGTCGTGGATGCCGCCGAACCGCCGCGGCTGGATCTGGAGATCGTCACTCCGGAGGAGACGGCGTCCGCGTCCGATCCCGGGACCCCGGCCTCGGACCCGAACGAAACCGACGATAAAACCCGCTCCGCAGCCCCGCGGATCGCGGGCGGCTCGCTGCTGGGCCAGGCCTGGCAGCAGGGCGCGGGCCGGCAGGCAACGGGCAGCCCGCCGGTCACCGGACCGCAGGGCGGGCGCGCGGCCAGTCTGGAGCCGCGCCTGCTGGAGGCCATCCTCGCGCATCGTTCGACCATCGTGTTCGTCAACAGCCGCGGCCTGTGCGAACGCCTGGTGCAGCGCATCAACGAGGCATGGCGGGAGCGCTGCGACGAGGACAACCCGGAGGACCTGGTCGCCGCCCACCACGGCAGCGTATCGCATGGCCGGCGGGCCGAGATCGAGGGCCGGCTGAAGACCGGCCACCTGCGCGGGATCATCGCCACCAGCTCGCTGGAGCTGGGCATCGACATGGGGGCCGTGGACCTGGTGGTCATGGTCGAGTCGCCGGGTGCGGTGTCGCGCGGGCTGCAGCGGGCCGGACGCGCCGGCCACGGGGTCGGCCAGGTGTCGCGCTCGCTCATGCTGCCGCGCTATCGCGGCGATCTGCTGGAATGCGCGGTGATCGGCCAGCGCATGCACGCCGGGGCGCTGGAACCCCTGCAGATGCCCCGGCGCCCGCTGGACGTACTGGCCCAGCAGCTGGTGGCCATGGTCTGCGAGCAGCCGCGCACGGTGGACGAGCTGCACGCCGTGGTCACCCGGGCCGCACCATGGCGCGATCTCGGCCGCGGCCTGCTGGAGGCCACCCTGGACATGCTCGCCGGCAACCTGCCCGGGACCGAACTGGCGGATCTGCGCCCGTGGCTGGCCTGGGACCGCGCGCGCGACGAGCTGACCCCGCGGCGCGGCGCGGCCATGGCCGCCCGCCTGAACGCCGGAACCATCCCCGATCGCGGGCTGTACGCGGTACATGCCGGCCAAGGCGGCCCGCGCATCGGCGAACTGGACGAGGAGATGGTCTTCGAGCTGAAGACCGGCGAGAACCTGACCCTGGGCGCGAGCACCTGGCACGTGGAGGCGATCACCCGCGATCGCGTGCTGGTCTCGCCCGCCCCCGGCGAGGCCGGCAAGCTGCCGTTCTGGCACGGCGACGGCCCCGGCCGTCCGGTGGAACTGGGGCGCGCCATCGGCGCCGCCGCGGAGACCCTGGCGCGGCTGGAGCCGGCCGCGCGCAGCGACTGGCTCTGCCGCAACGCGCCGCTGTCACCGGCCGCCGCCGACGAGCTCGCGGAGTACATCGGCGAGCAGATGGAGGCCGCCGGCGCGGTACCCTCCGACCGGCGCATCGTGGTGGAACGCTTCCGCGACGAACTGGGCGACTGGCGGGTGTGCATCCTGTCACCGTTCGGCGCGCGGGTACACGCCCCGTGGGCCATGGCCCTGCAGGCGGAGCTGAGCGTCAGCGCCGAGGGCGAGGCCCAGGTGATGTACACCGACGACGGCATCGTGCTGCGCCTGGCGGATCGCGAGGATCTGCCGGAGCCGGCGACGCTGTTTCCCGACCCGGACACGGTGGAGGAACTCGTCACCCGCGAGGCGGCCGGCTCCAGCCGCTTCGCCGCGCTGTTCCGCGAAAACGCCGCCCGTGCCCTGCTGCTGGTGCGCAACCGGCCCGGACAGCGCACCCCGCTGTGGGCCCAGCGCCTGAAGGCCCAGCAGCTGCTGGCCACGGTGCAGCAGCATGCGCAGTTCCCCGTGGTGCTGGAGACCTACCGCCAGCTGCTGGCGGACGTGTTCGACATGGAGGCCCTGCGCGACCTGCTGGGGCGCGTGCAGCAGCGCGAGATCCGGGTGCACGAGGTGGAGACGCCGCGCGCCTCGCCATTCGCCCGCAGCCTGGTCTCGGCATGGGTGGCGGCGTGGATCTACGAGCAGGATGCCCCGGTGGCCGAACGCAAGGCGCAGGCGCTGACCCTGGACCGCGGGATGCTGGCGGAACTGCTGGGCCAGGCCGAACTGCGCGAGCTGATCGACCCCGGGGCGCTGGCAGCGCTGGAGGCCGAACTGGCCCGTACCGTGCCGGGTACCCGCGCCACCGACCCGGACGAACTGCACGACCTGTTGCGCCGCCTCGGCGACCGCAGCGAGGCGGAGCTGGCCGCGTCCTGCGAGGCGCCTCCCGGGCCGTGGCTGCAGCAGCTGCAGGAGGGGCTGCGGGCGGTACGCGTGAACATCGGCGGCGAGCCGCGCTGGATCGCGGCGGAGGACGCCGCACTGTACCGCGATGCAGCGGGCGTGGTGCCGCCGCCGGGGCTGCCGGGCGGCTTTCTGGAACCGCCGGCGCGGCCGCTGGAACAGCTGCTGATCCGCTACGCCCGCAATCGCGGCCCGTTCCGCGCGGAGCAGCCCGCCTCCCGCTACGGTCTGCCGGAGGCCGCCGTGCGCCCGGTACTGGAGGCGCTGGAAGCGGCCGGGCGCCTGCTGCGCGGGGCGATCCGGCCCGGCGGCCACGGCGAGGAATGGTGCGATACCGACGCGCTGCGCCGGCTCAAGCGCCGCACCCTCGCGCAGCTGCGCGAGGAGGCCGCCGCGGTGGACGCCGGCACCCTGGGGCGATTCCTGCCGCAGTGGCAGGGGGTTACCGAACCGGGGCGCGGCACCGAGGCCCTGCACGAGGTGCTGGCGCAGCTGGAGGGCATCGCCCTGCCCTGGTCGGCCTGGACCGGACAGGTGCTGCCGATGCGGCTGCAGGACTTCTCGCTGGAACAGCTGGACCTGGCCACGGCCACCGGGGCCTTCGTCTGGGTCGGCTGCGGGGCGCTGGGCCAGCGCGACGGGCGGGTGATGTTCCTGCGGCGGGAACAGGCCGGGGCGCTGCTGGAACCAGCGGCCGCGGCGCCCGACGCGAACGCGGGCCCGGACGCATCGGCCGAGGACGGCGATTCCGGGAGTAACGGCGACATCGAGGCCCGCCTGAGGCGCGCGATCCTCGACGCCCTCGACCGGCGCGGAGCCTGCTTCTACATGGAGCTCGAGCGCGCAGCGCGCGAGGCGGTACCCGAGGCCCCGGCGGCTGCCATCGAGGCGGCGCTGTGGGACTGCGTATGGTCCGGCCTGATCACCAACGACACGGTGGCCCCGCTGCGCGGACTCGGCCAGCGCGGGCGATCCGCCGCGACGCGCGGCCGCCGGGGGCCCGGACGTGGCGCCGGACGGGGTGCCGGCAGGGGTCCGGGTCGGGGGCAGGCAGGCATCGCCGGCGGACGCTGGTCGCGGGTGAGCGATCTGGTGGACCCGACCATCGAGATCACCGAACGCGCCCGCGACCGCACCGAGGTGCTGCTCGCGCGCTACGGCGTGGTCAGTCGCGAGATGGCGCGGGCGGAGGAGTCGCCGGGCGGGTTCGGGCGCATCTATCCCGTGTGCCGCGCGATGGAGGACGCCGGCAAGCTGCGACGCGGGCATTTCGTCGAGGGGCTGACGGGGGCCCAGTTCGCGCGGGCCGGCGTGGTCGATCGGCTGCGTTCGCTGGAGTGCAGCGGGCCGGGTGCCAGTGAAGCCAGTGAAGCCGGCGAGGTGTGCTGGCTGGCGGCCGTGGATCCGGCCCAGCCGTGGGGCGCGCTGCTCGCCTGGCCCGAGCCGCCCCCCGGTGCGCAGCGGCGGCTGCGTCGTGTCGCCGGGGCACTGGTCGCGCTGGTGGACGGGCGTCCGGCGATCTATCTCACAGCCTCCGGGCGGCAGCTGTTCATCTGGCCGGCCGATGTCACGCGCATCGAGCCGGCCGACTGGGAAGACCGCATTGTCGCCGCGCTGCGCGGGCTGATGGCCGGGCCCTGGCTGCCACGCCGTCGGGGTGTAACCGTGGAACAGATCAACGACCAGCCCGCCCGCCAGTCGCCATGGGCCGAACCCCTGCAGACCGCCGGGGCCCGTGGCGAGGTCCGCGGGCTGCGACTGGAGCCGACCCGGCCGGTGCGGTGACCCCGCTGGACCGGGAAGGCCGCGGCTCGCCCCGGATCGGGTCCGAACCAGCCCCGGCGTCAGGCCCGGGCCAGCCCTTCGAGGCCGTCCTGCGCCAGCTTGCGTTCGGCCAGACGCACGGCGGCGACCAGGGCACGCTCCGGCGGCTCCCCGGAGGCGATGGCGTCGATCAGCCCGGCGTTGAAGACGTCCCCGGCGCCCACACTGTCGATCACCGTGAGCCCCGGCGTCGGCGCGCAGTGCTCCACGCGGCCGCGGAACCCGATCCAGGCACCGGCAGGGCCGCCGGTGACGGTGATGATGGCCTCCGGGTGTTCCTCCATCAGGGCCCGCAGGGCCGCCTCGCAGGCCGCCGCCGGCTCGTCGCCAATACCGAGGCCCTCAGCCCGCGCCTGCGCCCAGTCGCGCGAGACCATCAGGATGTCGGCGAACGGGATGCAGACCTCCAGCCCGTCGCGGGGCTTCTCCATCTCCAGCGAGACCGGGGCGTCGTACACGCAGTCGCGCACCGTGGCCAGCACCCGGGCCAGGACCTCCGGGTTGCGTCCCTCGAAATGCAGCCAGTCGTATTCCTCCCAGGCGACGCCGCACAGGTCCTCCGCCGCCAGTTCGGGCAGATCACGATGATGCACGATGGTGCGCGAACCCGTGTCGCGGGCGCGCAGGATATGCGAGGTCGGCGTCGCCCCCGGCCGGCGGACCAGATGGCGGTCGTGGATCCCGCGCTCGCGCAGACGCCGGATCAGGGCGTCACCGGCGGCCCCGTCCGCCACCACCGCGGCCAGTTCCGGCCGGTGCCCGAACTGTGCCAGCAGCGCGGCGGTGTTCGTGGCGTTGCCACCGGGCCGGGTGCGGCTGGCGGCCGCACGCACCTCGGCGTCCTCGGCAGGATAAGTGTCGACATCCAGCACGTGATCGAGGGTGACGATGCCGGTCGTCAGTATGCGCGCCATGGGCGGGACTCCAGTCGGAGGATTCAGGGAAACGAAACCGCTGGGGCGCCATTGTGACGTTCCGCCCGCCCCGCGACCAGCGCCGCCGCCGGATTCCCGTATCCCCAACGGTGCGGATACTGGCAGAATTCGCCGCGCGGACCGGGGACTGAAAGAATCCGGCACAAGGAGCCCGCCCCCGCGTTCGCGGAGCGTTCGTGATCATCTGGACAAAGGACAGGACGGCCATGGCGAAATTTTCCTCCCCCGAAGCCGCCGAAGAGGCATTCTACGGCGCGTTCGAAGCCGGTGATCCGGAAGCCATGCGTGCGGTCTGGCAGGACACGCCCGACTGCGTCTGCATCCACCCCGGCGGCGAGCGCCTGCAGGGGATCGAACTGGTCATGGACAGCTGGGACGACATTCTCGCGAGCATGGAAGACACCGTCATCCGACGCTCCGGCCTCACCGTGCTCGGTGGCAGCGACCTGGTCACCCACGTGCTGCACGAACACCTGTACATGGGTGGAGACCTGCGCGGCATGGTCCTGGCCACCAACGCCTACCGTTTCGACGGCCGGAGCTGGCGCATGGTGCTGCACCACGCCAGCCCCGATCCCACCACCCGCTCGCGCTGGAACCGCCGGAGCGTGCACTGATGGCCGGCGACGCGGTCGAGGCCTGCATGGACGCCTACTACCGGGCGTTCCGCGAGGCGGACATCGAACACATGATGGATCTGTGGGCCGACCGCCCCGACATCGTGTGCATCCATCCGGGCAGCCCCCGGGCGCACCGCGGCACCGCCGAAGTGATGGAAAGCTGGCTGCTGGTGTTCTCGCGCGAACTCAACATCGGCATCGAACCGCGCATCGTCGGCCGGTTCGAGACCGACGACAGCCTCGGCATGGTGATCGAGGAAGCCATCACCCGGCCGGGCGACGTGGCACCCACGGGCACCATCCTGATCAGCCAGACCTGGCGGCGCGTCGACGGCGGCTGGCGGCTGGCGTTTCACCACGCGTCTCACGGGCGCCGCGCGGATCCCAGCCCCGAAGGCATGTTCGTGGCCGGCGGCGGCACCCAGACCCGGCACTGATCACCGCGCGGGCTACTCCGACCCCGCGCGCGGCTCGCACAGGTCCGGGCGCTTCATCTGCAGCGCCGAGCACACCCCGTTGACCGCATCCCGCACCCGGCGCCCGCGGCCCTCCAGGACCATGTCCGCAACCTGCTGGTACAGCGGGTCTCGCCGCTCGAACAGCGCCTGCAGTCGGGCCCGCGGATCCTCCGCCTGGTTCAGCAGCGGCCGGTTGCGGCTGCGCCGGGTCCGGCGGAACTGCTCTTCCACCGGCACCCGCAGATAGATCACGAAGGCGTCTTTCAGCCGTTCCCGGTTCTCCGGACGCTCCACGATCCCGCCGCCGGTCGCCAGGATGATGCCGTCCTTCTCCAGCAGGGCATCCAGGACCGCGGTCTCGCGCCGCCGGAAGCCCTCCTCGCCTTCGAATTCGAAGATGGTCGGGATATCCACCCCGGTACGCTTGCGGATCTCGTCATCGGTGTCATGGAACGCCCGGCGCAAAAGTCCCGCCAGCCCCCGCCCGATCGTACTCTTGCCGGCCCCCATCGGGCCCACCAGGACAATATTCTGCATGCGGGCAGGCTACCGGGACTCCGGAGCAAAAAAAACCCGGGATCCGCGGATCCCGGGTTCGGAGTCTCCCCCCGCGCAGAGCCGAGGGGGCTGGCGCATCAATCGAGGATGCGCGGTGTCACGAAGACCAGCAGTTCCAGCTTGGATTCATCGCTGGACCTGTTTCGGAAAAAGTTACCGATAAACGGAATGTCTCCGAAAAATGGCACCTGTTCCACCGATTCACTACTATCGATCTCGTAGACGCCACCCAGGACTACCGTTTCACCATCACCCACGAACACCTGGGTTTCCACAGATCGCCTCGTTATGCCGATCTGGTCGCCCACGTTCGGGTTGGGCTCGTCCTTGGTGACCCGAATGTCCATGATCACGTTCCCGTTCGGCGTGATCTGGGGCGTGACGTCGGTAGCCAAATACGCCTCTTCCAAACTAGTGAGGGTATTGCCGGCTTCATCCTGCTGCAGGATCGGGATATCGGTTCCCTGTTCAATCGACGCTGCCTGACCATTCGTGGTCACGACGCGCGGCGATGAGATGATTTCCCCTCTGCCTTCAGCCTGCAGGGCAGAAAGCTCCAAGTCCAACAGAAGCCCTCGACGGAGAATGCTAAAGGCACCAGCCCCGCCCCCCGACGGCAGATTGCTTACGTAGCGATCCCCGAGGGCAACGTCATCAGGCGACCCACCTCGAATGCCATCAGCTCCAGACATGGACCCCGTGGCTCCCATTTGGGTATCACCACGCTGCCTCGTGCCCGCAACTCCGAACCGAGCCCCGAGGTCCCGCTGGAAAGAATCCTGAGCGATCACGATGCGGGTCTCAATCATGACCTGCTGTACAGGCACGTCCAGATTCTGTACCAGCCGGCGGATATCGTCGATCCTGCTCCGTGTGTCCTGAATCAGGAGGGTGTTGGTTCTGCTATCAATCGCCACATTCCCGCGTTCAGACAACATCCCCCTCTGATCCCCCTCACGGATCAACGAGGCTATTTGATCGGCTTGAGCGAAATTGATCTGTAGGAATTCGGTGCTCAGCGTCTCCAGTTCCTCACGGTCGCGTTCGGCCTCCATCCGCTGCCGCTCACGGGCGGCGATCTGCTCGGCGGGCCCCACGAACAGCACGTTGCCCTCCATGCGCTTGTCCAGGCCGCGGGACTGCATGATGATGTCCAGCGCCTGATCCCAGGGCACGTTGTTCAGCCGCAGGGTGATGTTGCCGTCGACGTCGTCGCTGACGACGATGTTCAGATCGGTAAAGTCGGCCAGCAGCTGCAGCACCGAGCGGACCTCGATGTCCTGGAAGTTCAGCGACAGACGCTCCCCGGTAAACTCGCGCTCTTCCTCTTCACGCGCCTGACGCTCCGCCTCGGTGATCGGCGCCACCTCCAGCACGTACTGCCGGTCGCTCTGGTAGGAGACGACCTCGTACTCGCCCTCGGTGGCCACTTCCATGCGGACGCGGTCGCCATCGGCGACCGTGTCGATGGTTTGCACCGGGGTGGCGAAGTCGACCACGTTCAGTCGCCGTTCCATCGACTCGTCGATGGCGGCCCGGTCGAACTGGATTTCGATACGGCCGGCCTGTTCGCGCACATCGATGGCACCACCACTGCGTGACAGCCCCACCTCGACACGACCCTCGCCCTGGTCGCCACGACGGAAATCGATGTCGGTGAGTTCAACCGGCCGCGCGGAACGGGTCGTCCGCGGCTCGGGTTCGCCGACGCGCTCGGCCACGGCCTCGTCCTGCGCGTCGGCTTCAGTCACGCCGCGCCCGAGGGTCACGATGAAGTTGTTGCCATCCACCCGCGTCTGATATTCGGAGGGCTGCGTCAGTCCGAGCACCACCCGGGTACGATCGCCCGATTCCACCGCGGTGGCCTCCAGCAGGGGCCCCACGTTGAATTCCTTGCGACGGTCGCTCATCACGCTGCCGGCATCCGGCAGGTCGAAGGCGATCCGCGGCGGCGAATCAATCGCGAAGGCGCGGATGTCCGCGGGCGGGGTGTCCGAAAACTGCAGGTTCACCTGCACCCGATCACCGCCAATACTGGCCGCCCGGATATCCTCCAGTTCCTGGGCGGAAACGCCCTGGGACGCCATGAACAGCAGGCCCGCCATCGCGGAGCCCGCCAGTGCGCGCATGGAAGATCCCATGTTCAGCCCCCTGTTGCTGTTGCCGGCATTGTGCCGATATGTCATTTCCATGTTTGTCTCTCCCGGGATCCTACCGATCTTCGGCCCGCTGCAAGGCGATGGAATTATCGCGCTCGATGTGCCCGCCGAAGGCGTCCGGAACCACTTCCACCAGCTCGATGCGGGTGGGCGTGATTTCGACGATCTGACCGTGGTTCTGGCCCATCCAGTTGCCTACCGTGACCTGCTGCACCGAGCGGTCCGGAGTCCGTACCAGGGCATAGCGCATGTTGTCGCGTTCCAGGGTGCCGACCATGGACAGCGAATCCAGCGGGTAGCTTTCCAGGTATTCCCGCGGCCGGTCCGGGTCGATTTCGGCATCGCCCGGCTCGCCCTCGTCCTCCGCGATCTGAGGCTGCTCGATCACGCTGGAGTCAAACGGTGAACGGGTATGCCCCGGATACAGGTAGGGCTCGTGGGGCTCGAGCGTCGGGATCGGTTCGATGCCCGAACCCGGCCGTTCGTGGACCTCGGCGATATAGTTGTGAAGGTCACTCTTGTCCTGGGCGCAGCCACCCAGCAGGCCCGCGCCCAGCACGGCGACCGCCAGGATCCGTACCCGGGGGCTGACGGAGATCCGACTCATCAGTTGTCCTCCAGATAGCGGTAGGTTCGCGCCTCGGCGTTCATGACCAGATCAAAATCCGAGTCACCCGCGCGGCGGATGCGCATGTCGTGCATGGTGACCACGCGGGGCATCGAGGAGACGCCGCTGACGAATTCGGCCAGTTCCTCGTAGTCGCCCCGCAGCCGCAGCCGGATCGGCACCTCGGCATAGAAATCACGTTCGCGATGGGAGCGCGGTTCGAACAGCTCGATTTCCAGACCGGTCTGCAGCGCTGTCTGCGACACATCCACCAGCAGGCTGGGGATCTCCGCGCTGGTCGGCAGCAGCTCCAGCAGCTCCACGAACATGTCTTCCATTTCCGCGAGCTGTTCGCGGTAATCATCGAGGTTGGCCGCACGCTGCTGCTTCTCCTCGAACTCGTCACGCAGCTGCTGTTCCTCGCGCTCCGCCCGTTCGAGTTCGCTGAGCTGGTCGTCGATCACGAAATAGTAGGTGAGGCCCAGGATCACGGCGATGATCACCAGAAGGATCACCCCCTTGACGATCCAGGGGGCCTCGCCAATGTTGTTGAAATCGATCTCGTTGAGGTTCTTCAGGTCCATTGGGCAGTCTCCCTACTCGCCATTGTCCGGCCGGGTCTGCCGTGCGTCGAGGCGGAAATCCCTCACCTGGATACGGCCTTCCTCGCGGGTTTCGATGATCTGCAGGTTGGAGCTGCCCAGCCACGGGGAGTCATCCAGATTGCGCATCATCGCGGAGATGCGGGTGTTGGATTCCGACAGGCCGCGAATCTGAATACGCGATCCGTCCTGAGTGATCTCGTTGACGTAGGTGCCGTCCGGCAGGGTCACCACCATCTGGTCGAACAGGTGGACGGCCTCCGGGCGCTGCGCCTGCAGGGTCTGGATGACGTCCATCCGCGCGACGAGGTCCTCGCGTTTCTCTTCGAGTTCCTCGATCTCGGCGATCTTGCGGTCGAGTTCGCGGATCTCTTCTTCGAGCACCTGATTGCGGTCTTCCTGATGGTCGATCAGGGATTCCATGTAGGTGTAACCACCGAACGCCAGGACCACACCCACCGCAGCCGCCACGCCGGCCGAGACGAAGAATTGCTTGCGCCGTTGCTCGCGGGCACGTTCGCGCCAGGGAAGCAGATTGACAGAAATCATGATGTTTGCCCCCGCAGTGCCAGGCCGCAGGCCGTTAGCAGGGCCGGCGCATCATTGGTGAAGCGCTGCTGATTGATGCGGCGGGACAGCGCCATTCCACGGAACGGGTTGGCCACGGAAACCGGCGTGGAGGTGGTTTCCTCCAGCATCTCGTCGACCCCCGGAATGGCTGCACAACCGCCGCCGAGCAGCACGTGATCGATGGTGTCCTGGGGTCGCGTCACATAGAAATACTGCAGCAACCGCTGGATCTGATCCATCATCGTCTGCTTGAACGGCTCCAAGACCTCGCTGACGTAATCTGCGGGGAGATCACCGCTCATCTTCGCCGAACCGGCTTCCTGGTAACTCATGTTGTAGCGCCGCATGATCTCTTCGGTGAGCATCCGGCCGCCGAAATTCTGCTCGCGCGTGTACACGACTCCCTCGGACTGCGACACGACATAGACCGCCGTCACCGACGAGCCGACGTCCACGATGGCCACCATCGGCTTGTTCTCCCGGTCGGGTATATGCTCCATCAGGCGTTCGGAGGCATGTTCGATGGCATAGGCCTCGACGTCGACCAGCTCCACCGAGAGCTTCGCCGCCTCGGCAATGGCGATGCGCGATTCCACGTTCTCGCGCCGCGAGGCCACCACGAGGACATCCTGCATCTGCGGGTTCTTGGCGTTGGGCCCCAGCACCTGGAAGTCGAGATTGACCTCTTCCAGGGTGTACGGAATGTACTGGTCGGCCTCGACGAACACCTGCCCTTCCAGTTCCGATTCGCTGAGGCTGGCGGACAGCTGGATGGTCTTGGTGATGACGGCCGAGGACGGTACGGCCATCGCGCATTGTTTGAGACGGGAACCGGAGCGCTTGACTGCACGTCCAAGCGCTGCACCAACCGCTTCGGTGTCCTGGCAGACCTTGTCGACCATGACACCGTCCGGCAGCGGCTCGACGGCGAATGCCTCGACCCGATATCCCTTTCCGTGTCGACCAAGCTCGAGGACCTTGACGGCCGCCGAACTGACATCAACGCCCAGCAGTGCGGGCCTGGATTTTCCGAGATTCAGCACACATCCCCCTGTATACCCCGATGATTGCAGCTGGTAGCGTTACAATCTCGAATGCTAGCAACGATTAATATACATGACGTTTTCGGGGTTGCAAATCGCTCTGAAGGCGATCCCTCACCTTCTCCCCACAAAATTTAGAGTCATGCACCGGATTGTGAAGTTTGTCACCGCTCTGGCGGCCATAACCCTGACCCTCGTGATCGCCGGCTCGGCGGCGCTGCTCGGGCTGTACGCCTATTACGCCCCGACACTACCCGAACCGGAAGCCGTACGCGAGGTGCGGTTGCAGACGCCGCTGCAGATCCGGGCGGCGGATGGCAGCCTGATGGGGGAATTCGCGGAAGAAAGGCGCATTCCGGTGGAGATCGAGGATGTTTCCGAACCCGTGGTCCAGGCCTTTCTGGCCGCCGAGGACGAGCGGTTCTTCCGCCACCCGGGCATCGACGTCTTCGGTCTGGCGCGCGCCGCAGTCAATCTGGTGAGCACCGGGGAACGGACCCAGGGGGGCAGCACCATCACCATGCAGCTTGCCCGCAACATCTTCCTGACCCGGGACCGCACCTACGAGCGCAAGCTGCGCGAGATCTTCCTGGCCATCCGGCTGGAACAGGAACTCGGCAAGGACGAGATCCTGGAGCTGTATCTGAACAAGATCTACCTCGGGCAGCGCGCCTACGGCGTGGAAGCGGCATCGCGGGTGTATTTCGGCCGCTCGCTGGACGAACTGGAACTCGACGAGATCGCCATTCTCGCGGCCCTGCCCAAGGCACCGTCCACCACCAACCCGGTGACCAGCCCGGAACGTGCGCGCATCCGCCGCGACTACGTCCTCGGCCGGATGCTGGACACCGGCGCCATCACCACCGAGGAGCACGCGGCGGCCGTGGAGCGGCCAGTCGCGTCGGAACGGCACACTGCACAGACCGAGATCGACGCTCACTGGGTGGCGGAGGATGCCCGCCGCATCGTCGTCAACCTTTGGGGAGAGGACGCTTATCGGCGTGGTCTGCAGGTGCACACCACGATCGATCCCGACTATCAGGAGGCCGCCAATCAGGCATTGCGCGCGGGACTCCTGGAATATGACGAACGTCACGGTTTTCGGGGTCCGGAAGCGCGGCTGTCCGACGACCAGATGGCCTCGGCCGACGCCCGCGAACGGGCACTGAGAAACCAGGGCATACACGGACGCCTGCTCTATCCCGCCGCGGTGCTGGAGACCGGCGACGACGGGACCCTGCGGGTCGACGGCGGCCGCATCGGGGAGGCCGAACTGAGCGCCGAGGGTCTGGCGTGGGCGGATTCACCGGACCTCCGGCGAGGGGACGTCATCCGCATCCGGGCGCATGAAGAGAGCGGGTGGCGACTGGCACAGAAACCCGAAGTCACCGGCTCGCTGATCGCCCAGTCCCCCGACGACGGCGCCATTCTGGCCCTGGCCGGCGGCTTCGACTTTTTCGACAACCATTACAACCGGGCCGTCCAGGCACAACGCCAGCCCGGCTCGGCCTTCAAGCCGCTGGTATATGCCCTGGCGCTGCGCGAGGGCTACCGGCCACGCAGCACGCTGGTGGATGCCCCGATGGTGTTTGATGACCCGGCCCTGGGGGCGGAATGGCGCCCGCAGAACTATTCGCGTCAGTTCCAGGGCGACACGCCGATGCAGAGCGCACTGGCGCACTCGCGCAATCTCGCCTCGATCCGCCTGCTGGACACGATTGGCGTTGAGAACGTGCACGATCAGCTGGGACGTTTCGGGCTGGACCCGGAGCGCCAGCCGCGCAACCTCTCCATGGTGCTGGGCACCGGTTCACTCACGCCTCTGCAGCTCAACACGGCCTACGGTGTGTTCGCCAGCGGCGGGCGACTGCACAGCCCCTGGATCATCTCGCGGATCGAAACCGTGGATGGCGAGCTGCTCTATCAGGCACCCGCTCCCCGCAGCTGTGAACCGCCCTGCGACAATCCACCCGGGCAGGACCTGACGCTGTCCACCGGCGAGACGGTTCTGCAGCAACGCGACCCGGTGCCGGTCCTGGAGCCCGGCGTCGCCTGGCAGATGAGCCGGATGCTGAAACACGTAGTGGACGCCGGCACCGGACGGCGGGCGCAGGAACTGGGCCGTTCGGATCTGGCGGGAAAGACCGGCACCACCAACGACTATCGCGACGCATGGTTCGCCGGATTCAACGGCGACCTGGTGGCGACGTCGTGGATCGGGTTCGACGACAACCGGGAGCTCGGCCGCCGCGAGAGCGGGGGCCGTGCCGCCCTGCCAATATGGGTCCGCTTCATGGGGAGCGCCCTGGCGGACACCGAAGAAAGCCTTCCGGAACGGCCGGACGACCTGGTACGGGTGGGCATCCTGCCCGACGGCGGGCGCGCCCCCGACGCCGGTGACAGCCGCGCAACCACCGAATGGCTGCTCCCGCAGCAAATTCCCGAGCGTTCGCGCAGCATCCCGGGGGACGACCGCAACGGGCGCGACCAGCAACCCGAATCGGTCTTTTGACGATGAGCAGCAACGGCTCCCGACTGCGCCATGAGCTCGCCCAGGAAGCCGGGCGAATCCTGCTCGACGAGGGCATCCGCGATTTCGGTCTCGCCAAGCGCAAGGCCGCGGAACACCTCGGGGTGGACGCTCGCCACGACATGCCGGCGAACATCGAGATCCAGGATGCCGCACTGGAACGCAGCCGGCTGTTCGCGACCGACGAGAGCCGCCAGGCGTATCGCAACCGCCTTGCCGCGGCACTGCAGGTGATGCAGCGCCTGTCGCATCTGGAGCCGCGCCTGGTCGGACCGCTGCTCACGGGGATGATCGAACGCTTCCCGGTGATCAATCTGCACGGATTCGCCGAGACCGTGGAAGAGGTGCTGATCGATCTGGCCGACCGCGGTATCCACTGCGAAACCGGCGAGCGCCGCTACCGCAGCCGGCAGGGCCGTGAGCAGCGCGTGCCCTTCATCGCCTTCCGCGGACCGGACGACACCGAGGTCGAACTGACGATCTTTC
The DNA here is from genome assembly GCF_000428605.1 of Thioalkalivibrio sp. ALE19. Taxonomy (NCBI): domain Bacteria; kingdom Pseudomonadati; phylum Pseudomonadota; class Gammaproteobacteria; order Chromatiales; family Ectothiorhodospiraceae; genus Thioalkalivibrio; species Thioalkalivibrio sp. ALE19. The sequence goes on along the minus strand of NZ_AUAG01000018.1, from coordinate 59,502 downwards.
CGCTGGACGGGATCCGCCAGGCACCGCCCTCGCCGGTGGACGGCAAACCCATGGCCCGGGCCGGGGCCGGAGAAGTGGAACGCCTCCTGACGGAGGGCCGCGAGGCGGAACGCCTCTGAGGCGCCCGCACCCCTTCCGAAGCGGGAGGGGTGATTCGGTGCGTTCCCGGCTCAGTCAGCGCGACGGTAATTGACCACCGTATCGACCATCGCCGCCACGCGATCCGGATCGATCGCCGGGTGCACGCCGTGCCCGAGATTGAAGACGTGGCCAGTGTCGCGGCCGAAGCCGTCAAGAACACGCCGGGTCTCCTCGCGCACCACGGCTTCCGGGGCATACAGCACGGAGGGATCGAGATTGCCCTGCAGGGCGACACGGTCGCCGACGCGCTGCGCGGCCTCGCCGATCTCGATCGTCCAGTCCAGGCCCAGGCCATCCGCGCCGGTGTCGGCCTGCGCCTCCAGCCAGGCCCCGCCGCCCTTGGTGAACAGGGTCACCGGGACGCGACGGCCTTCGTTCTCGCGGATCAGGCCGTCGACGATACGCTGCATGTACGCCAGCGAGAATTCGCGGTAGCTGCGCGGTGTCAGCGCACCGCCCCAGGTATCGAAGACCATGACCGCCTGAGCCCCGGCGCGGATCTGCGCATTCAGGTATTCGGTGACCGCATCGGCCACCTTCTGCAGCAGCGCATGCATGGCCTGCGGATCGCCATACAGCAGGCGCTTGGTCTCGGCGAAATCGCGCGAGCTGCCACCCTCCACCATGTAGGTGGCGAGGGTCCAGGGGCTGCCGGCGAATCCGATCAGCGGTACCTGGCCGTTGAGTTCGCGCCGGATCAGACGCACCGCATCGGTCACATAGCCCAGCGAATCCTCCGGGTCGGGGACCGGCAGCCGCTCGATGGCTTCCGGGCTGCGCACCGGATCGCGGAATTTCGGTCCCTCACCGGTCTCGAAGTACAGACCCAGCCCCATGGCATCGGGGATGGTGAGGATGTCCGAAAACAGGATGGCGGCATCCAGAGGAAAACGCCGCAGCGGCTGCATGGTGACTTCGCAGGCCAGCTCCGGGTTCTGGCACAGGCTCATGAAGCTGCCGGCCTGCGCCCGTGTCTCGCGGTACTCCGGCAGATAGCGACCGGCCTGACGCATGATCCAGACGGGCGGGCGGTCCACCGGTTCGCGGGCCAGTGCCCGCAGGAGGCGGTCGTTTTCGAGTTGCTGGGCCATGCAGTCCTCAGACGCCGAGGTATTCAAGAATGCCTTCGGCGGCCTGGCGGCCCTCGAAGACGGCGGTGACCACCAGGTCGGAGCCGCGGACCATGTCGCCGCCGGCAAAAACCTTCTCGTTGGCGGTCTGGAAGGCATGCCGGCCGGACTCCGGCGCACGGACGCGGCCGCCCTCGTCGATGTCGATGCCGTGTTCGCCGAACCAGTCGGACGGTGACGGACGGAAGCCGAAAGCCACCAGCACGCGGTCGGCGGGGATCACGTACTCGGAACCCGGCACCGGCTCGGGACGCCGCCGGCCACGCTCGTCCGGTGCACCCATCCGGGTGCGCACGACCTTCACACCCTCGACCTTGTCGTCGCCCACGATCTCGAGCGGTTGCACGTTGAACTCGAAGTGCACGCCCTCCTCGCGCGCATGCACGACCTCCTTGCGCGAGCCCGGCATGTTCTCTTCGTCACGGCGGTAGGCACAGGTCACCGAGGTGGCGCCCTGGCGAATGGAGGTGCGGTTGCAGTCCATTGCGGTGTCGCCGCCGCCGAGGACCACGACCTGCTGCCCGGCCATGTCGACGAAACCGTTCTCGTCGTGCTCCCAGCCCATCACTTCGCGGATGTTGGACACCAGGAACGGCAGGGCCGGATAGACCCCGGGCAGATCCTCGCCGGGAAAGCCGCCCTGCATCGCGTTGTAGGTCCCCATGCCGAGGAAGACCGCGTCGTATTCGTCCAGCAGCGCCTGGAACTCCACGTCGCGGCCGATCTCGGTATTCAGGCGAAACTCCACGCCCATGCCCTCGAGCAGTTCCCGACGGGTGCGGATCACGTTCTTTTCCAGCTTGAACGGGGGGATCCCGAAGGTCAGCAGCCCGCCGATCTCGGGGTAACGGTCATAGACCACCGCCTCGACACCATTGCGCGCGAGGATGTCGGCACAGCCGAGACCGGCCGGCCCGGCGCCAATCACCGCGACCCGCTTGCCGGTCGGCACCACATCCGACAGATCGGGCCGCCAGCCGGCCTTCAGCGCCTCGTCGGTGATGTATTTCTCCACCGAACCGATGGTGACCGCGCCGAAGCCGTCATTCAGGGTGCAGGCACCCTCGCACAGGCGGTCCTGCGGGCACACCCGGCCACAGACCTCCGGCAGGGAGTTGGTCTTGTGCGACATCTCGGCGGCGGCAAACAGATTGCCTTCCTCCACCAGCTTCAGCCAGTTGGGGATGAAGTTGTGGACCGGGCACTTCCACTCACAATAGGGATTGCCGCAGGCCAGGCAGCGCCCGGCCTGCTGGCCGGCGGTGGCGGGATCGAACTGGCCGATGATCTCGCCGAACTCGTGGATGCGGATTTCCGCGGGGGTCTTCTGGGGATCCTGGCGCGGGAGGTCCAGGAACTGCATCGGATTGGTCGCCATGGGTCAGTCGCTCCAACGAAACGGGGTCGGGGCCACAACGGCCGGAGGGGGCCCGGCACCGGCGCGGCAGGTCATACGAGGACAACATTTGACACGGGCCCGTCCGGGGTCAAGATTTCCCCAGTGCTGCGCGGACCTTGCCGCTGACGGCACCCATGTCGGCACGCCCGAAGACCCGAGGCTTGAGTACGCCCATCACCCGGCCCATGTCACCCGGGCCCTCGGCCCCGGTCTCGGCGATGACCTCGGCAATCACCGCATCCAGCGCGGCGTCGTCGAGCGGCTCGGGCATGTAGGCCTCCACCACGTCAATCTCCGCGGCCTCACGGTCGGCGAGATCGTCGCGCCCGCCCTGACGGTACTGCTCGATGGAATCGCGCCGCTGCTTCAGCATGCGGTTGAGGATCGCGAGCACGGCGTCGTCGTCCGCGTCGCGGCGCTCGTCGACTTCGAACTGGGAGATTTCCGCCTGAATCTGACGCAGGATCGCCAGGCGGTCCCGTTCCCGGGCCCGCATGGCCTGTTTCACGTCATCCTGCAACCGGGCCTTCAGCGACATTCGGCATCCCTCCTCGCAAGGATTCATGCGCAAGCCACGGGCCCGGTCGGGCCGGGGCTCCGCGGGGTTCAGTACAGCCGCGGCCGACGGGTCATGTCGCGCGAATTCTTCTTCAGCTGCCGCTTCACCGCGGCGGCCGCCTTGCGCTTGCGCTCGGCCGTGGGCTTCTCGTAGTACTCGCGGCGGCGGACTTCGGCCACCACACCGGCCTTTTCACAGGTGCGCTTGAAACGGCGCAGGGCAACCTCGAAGGGTTCGTTTTCGCGGACTCGAACGTGCGGCATACAATCTCCGGTTACAGCATTGGTTTCGACGAAACGGTGTACGTTAAGCCATGGCCGGCACACACGCCCGCCATGCAGAACGAAGCATGATAATCCAGGACAGCCCCTTTGGAAAAGCCCGTGACTCGGGAAACGCGGATCCATGTGCACGTTCGCGCTCGAGTCGCGTTTCACGAGACGCACAGGTTCACGGGCCTGACTTACGAGCACGCGACGTGCACGCTATGATGACCCTATGGAAACCTTGAACGTCGAACTGGGCGAACGCAGCTACCCGATCCACATCGGCCCCGGCGAGGCCGCGCGGGCCGAACGTTTCGCTCCGGTGCTGGAGGGACGGCGCGTCGCGGTCGTCACCAACAGTACCGTGGGTCCGCTGTATGGCGAGCGCCTGCGCGCCAGCCTGGCCGCGGCCGGTGTGCGCGGCGAGCCCCTGTGGATCGAGCTGCCCGACGGCGAATCGCACAAGACCCTGGCGACGGTGGAACAGATCCTGACCCGGCTGCTGGAGGCCCGCTTTGACCGCGGCAGCCGTATCGTCGCACTGGGGGGTGGCGTGGTGGGCGACATCGCCGGTTTTGCCGCCGCGATCTACCAGCGCGGAATCGACTTCGTTCAGGTCCCGACCACCCTGCTCGCGCAGGTCGACTCCTCCGTGGGCGGCAAGACCGGGGTCAACCACCCGCTGGGCAAGAACATGATCGGGTCCTTCCACCAGCCGCGCGCGGTGGTCATCGACACCGACAGCCTGCAGAGCCTGCCGACCCGCGAGCTGCGCGCCGGTCTCGCCGAAGTCATCAAGTACGGCCTGATGCAGGACGCGGATTTCTTCGCCTGGCTGGAGGAACACCTCGACCGCCTGCTCGCCCTGGAACCCGAGGCGCTGGCCCACGCCATCCGCCGCTCCTGTGCCTGCAAGGCCGAAGTGGTCGCCGCGGACGAACGCGAATCCGGCCGCCGCGCCCTGCTCAACCTCGGCCACACCTTCGGCCACGCCATTGAAACCGGCATGGGCTATGGCGCCTGGCTGCACGGCGAGGCGGTAGGCACCGGCATGGCCATGGCCGCCCGGATGTCCGCGCGCATGGGCTGGCTGGCGCCGGCCGACGCCGCGCGCGCCGAGGCCCTGATCCACCGCGCCGGCCTCGACACCCACCCGCCGGCGGAACTGGATGCCGCCCGCTTCCGCGAACTGATGGGGATCGACAAGAAGGTCAGCGAAGGGCGCCTGCGGCTGGTGCTGCTGCGCGGGCTGGGCGCCGCCGAGCTGACCGCCGAGTTCGACGACCACGCGCTGCAACACACCCTCGACGAGACCGCCCGTGCCGCCTGAGACCGCCTCGATCGCCCGCACCCCGAACGGCGTCGGCCTCGCCCCGTGGGCGGCCGCCCCGGAGCGGACACGCGGCCGCCGGCATCCGGAAGACGCCCCGCGCCACCGCAGCGAATTCCAGCGCGACCGCGACCGGATCGTGCATTCCAGCGCCTTTCGCCGTCTCGAGTACAAGACCCAGGTGTTCATCAGCCACGAGGGCGACCTGTTCCGCAACCGCCTCACGCATTCGCTGGAGGTCGCGCAGATCGGGCGCTCCGTCGCCCGCGCCCTGGGCCTCAACGAAGACCTCACCGAGGCGGTCGCGCTGGCCCATGACCTGGGCCACACCCCGTTCGGCCACACCGGGCAGCACGCCCTGAACGACTGCATGCGCGAACATGGCGGCTTTGAACACAACCTGCAGTCGCTGCGGATCGTGGACCACCTCGAGGCGCATTACGCGGACTTCGACGGCCTCAACCTGACCTTCGAGACCCGCGAGGGCATCCTCAAGCACTGCTCGCCGGAAGACGCCCGCATCCTCGGCGAGGTGGGCGTGCGCTTTCTGCAGCGCGGCCAGCCATCGCTGGAGGCCCAGCTGGCCAACGTCGCCGACGAGATCGCCTACAACAATCACGATGTCGACGACGGCCTGCGCGCCGGCCTGCTGCAGCTGGACCAGCTGATGGAAGTCCCGCTGTTCCGCGACTGCCTCGACGCGGTGCGCGCGCGCTACCCGAGGCTGGAGGCCCGCCGCGTACAGCACGAAACCGTGCGGCGCATGATCGACACCCTGGTCCAGGACCTGGTCACCACCAGCCGCCACGCGATCGAGAGCAGCAGCCCGGAATCGATCGACGCCGTGCGCGCGGAGAGCGGCCCGCTGATCCGCTTCAGCCCGGAGATGGCCGAGCGCAACCGCATGCTCAAGACCTTCCTGCGGGAAAACCTCTACCGGCATCACCAGGTCCATGGCGTAATGCACAAGGCGCGCCAGATCATCCTCGACCTGTTCGCCGCCTTCGACCGCGACCCGCGCCTGATGCCGGAGCACTACCAGCGCCACGCCCGCGCCCTGAGCGAGGATGATCCGCACGGACAGCAGCGCGCCATCGCCGACTACATCGCCGGCATGACCGACCGCCACGCCATCCGCGAACATCACCGCCTGTTCGACCTCGGCACCCTGACCTGACCGCCATGGCACTCCGCGACCAATGCCTGGAACAGCTGGGCCTGCGCACCGACCCGTTCGCGGAGGTGCCCGACGCGGACTTCCTGTACACCGATCCGCTGCTGGACGGAGTCCTGGAATCCGCACGACAGGCACTGGAGCACCCCGGTGCCGTGGTTCTGCTGACCGGCGACAACGGCTCCGGCCGCAGCCTGCAGCTGATGCGCCTGCTCGGCATGCTGCCCGAGGGCTACGAACTCATCGCCTTCAAGGCACGCATCAACACCCATTTCGAGTCGGTGGACCTGACCATCCGCAACTACCTGCGCTCGCAGAACGCGGATGACCCCGATCGCTCGCTGACCGAACTGCTCGCCCAGCGGGTCGTCGACGGATTCGTACCGGTGATCGCGATGGACGACGCTCACCTGGTGGGCACCGACATCGTCAACAACCTGCTGCGCATGCGCTCGGAGATCCTCGAGCAGCATGGTCGCGCACCGCGCATCGTACTGGTCGGCGGCGCGGGACTCCTGCGCCGCCGCCTGTACCTGCCGGACCCGGGTGACGAGGACCAGCTGACCCGCCTGAGCCTGCGCGCGTTCAACCTCGAACAAACCGCCGCCTACCTGCGTCATCGCCTGCTGGCCGCCGGCGCCGAAGATCCGGATACCCTGATCCCGCGCGAGGCCGTGCAGCGCCTGCAGACCGACAGCCAGGGGCTGCCGGGCGCCCTCAACCGCGAGGCGCGGATCCTGCTGGAAGCGAAATGCCGCCCGGCACCGGGCACGGCTGCGGCCCCTGCAGGCATGTCCGCCGGAGAAGCAGCCGCCACCGATGCCGCCGACGCCGGCGACAAACAGGAAGTTGCGGAATCCGGGACGGCACGGTCGGGAACCGAACCCGGGCCCGCCCCCGATCCCGGAGAAAGCCTCCGTGCCAGCCGCGACGGCGACGATTTCACCCCGGCCGCCTTCGCCCTGCGCGGCGAGCGCGATACCCCGGACGCCGCCGCCGGAACCACGGCGGAGGACCCGCCCCTCGCGCCGGCAGAAGCACAACCGTTCTGGAACCAGCGCTGGTTCGTTCCCGCCGTAGCCGCCACCGTGGCCTTCGGGATCGCCGCCCCGCTGCTGTGGCAGCTGCTGAGCGGCTCGCCCGAGCATGCCCCGGAACACGAGGAACGGGTGGAACTGCCCCTGCCGGAACGCCCGGACCAGCAGGACGCGGCCACCGACCCGCCCCTCGAAGCGGAAGAGCCGTCACCGGAGATCGCCCGGCTGGAACCGGAGCCCATCCTGCCCCCGCCAGCCACCGACGAACCGGCGGAGATGCCGGAAGAACCGGCCCCGGAACCCGAACCGGAACCCGAACCGGAACCCGAACCGGAGCCCGAACCGGAGCCCGAGCCCGAGCCCGAGCCCGAGCCGGCCGATCACACCACCGAAGCCCTGGCCGACGCCGAGGGCGACGACGAGCGCCTGCAGGGCGACCTGGAATGGCTCGAGGGTCAGGATGCCTCGCGCATGACCATCCAGCTGGTGGCCGCGCCGGACATGGACACCGCGCGCGAATACGCGGAGCGCCACAATCTCGGCGGCATCCGCTACATCCCCACCCGCACGGGCGGGAACGACTACGTCGTCATCCTCGCCGGCGCCTTCCCCGACCGGGACGCTGCGGAACAGGCGGCTGCCGAGCTGCCGGACAGCGCGCGGGACGCCGGCACCTGGATCCGCTCAATGGGTTCGGTCCAGGAGGCGGCCCGCCGCTGACACCGGTCCCGGGGCAGGGCTGTCCACTCCACCTGCGCGTGTAATTGCACCCCTCCGGTTTGCCGGAACACGATCATTCCGGTATATTCCTGCGCCCCTTTTTCCAGCCTGGTGCATACGCACCACGACCGGAGGCCTATCGATGCAGCAGACCCGACTGACCGGCACCCTCCATCGCCCCGAATTCGAACGCGACAATTGCGGATTCGGCCTCATCGCACACATGGACGGGCAGGCCAGCCACTGGGTACTGGAAACTGCAATACGGGCTCTCGAACGGCTGACGCATCGCGGCGCGATCGCCGCCGACGGCAAGACCGGCGACGGCTGCGGCCTGCTGATGCGGACCCCCGAACCGTTCCTGCGCCAGCTCGCGGATGAAGCCGGCATCGCGCTGACCGAACGCTTCGCCGCCGGCCTGGTGTTCATCAACCCCGAGGCCATCACCGAGACCCGCGCCGCGGTGGAAGACGCCCTCGACCGCGGCGGCCTGACCCTGGCCGGCTGGCGCGAAGTTCCGGTCGACCCCGACGCCTGCGGGGCGGAAGCCCTGCGCACCCAGCCGCACGTCCTCCAGCTGTTCGTCAATGCCCCGGCGGAGATGGACGGCGACGCCTTCGAACGCGCCCTGTACGTCGCGCGGCGGCGCGCCGAGATGGCGATGGCTTCGGACCCGGTGTTCTACGTGCCGAGCCTGTCGGCGCGGGTACTGTCGTACAAGGGTCTGGTGATGCCGGCCAACCTGCCGGTGTTCTACCCCGACCTGCAGCGTCCGGAGCTGGAAACCGCGATCTGCGTGTTCCACCAGCGCTTCTCCACCAACACCTGGCCGCAGTGGGGCCTGGCCCAGCCGTTCCGCTTCCTCGCCCACAACGGCGAGATCAACACCGTGCAGGGCAACCGCAACTGGGCGGTCGCGCGCCAGCACAAGTTCGCCAACGAGCTGCTGCCCGAACTTTCCGAACTGGAACCGCTGGTGAACCTGGAAGGTTCCGATTCGCAGAGCCTCGACAACATGCTCGAGGTCCTGCTGGCCGGGGGCATGGACCTGTTCCGTGCGATGCGCCTGCTGGTCCCGCCGGCATGGCAGAACGTCGCGCACATGGATCCGGATCTGCGCGCGTTCTACGAGTACAACTCCATGCACATGGAGCCCTGGGACGGCCCGGCCGGCATCGTGCTGACCGACGGCCGCTACGCCGGCTGCACCCTGGACCGCAACGGCCTGCGCCCGGCGCGCTACGTGCTCACCAAGGACCGCCATATCACCCTGGCCTCGGAGATCGGCGTGTACGACTACGCCCCCGAGGACGTAGTCGCCAAGGGCCGCCTGAAGCCCGGACAGATGCTCGCCGTGGATACCGAAACCGGCGATCTGCTGCAGCCGGAGGACATCGACCGGATCAACCGCAAGCGTCAGCCCTATCGCCAGTGGCTGCGCGCGCAGGTGCACCACCTGAAAAGCCAGCTGGACGACAACCAGCTGTTTTCCGGTGAGCCGATGCCCGCCGACCGCCTGGAGACCTACGAGAAGCTGTTCGACGTCACCTTCGAGGAACGTGACCAGATCCTGCGCGTACTGGCCGAGGCCGGCCAGGAGGCCGTCGGCTCGATGGGCGACGACACCCCGTTCGCCGTGCTGTCGCAGCAGACCCGTTCGCTGTACGACTACTTCCGCCAGCAGTTCGCCCAGGTCACCAACCCGGCGATCGATCCGCTGCGCGAGAGCATCGTGATGTCGCTGGAGACCTGCTTCGGCCGCGAGCAGGGGCTGTTCGAGGAAACCCCGGAACACGCCCACCGGCTGGTGGCGGATTCTCCGGTGCTGTCCGAGGCGAAATTCCGCGAACTGTGCAACGCCACCGACGATGCCTTTCGCGTTGAACGCCTGGACCTCAACTACGACCGCCAGCACCACGGCCTCGAATCGGCGCTGAAGCAGCTCACCGAAGACGCGGTACAGGCGGTGCGCGACGGCGCCGTGATCCTCGTACTATCCGACCGCGCGATCGATCGCGAGCGCCGGCCGATCCCCGCGGCGCTGGCGGTCGGCGCGGTGCATCACGCCCTGATCGCCGCGCGCCTGCGTACCGACGCCAACATCGTCATCGAGACCGCCACCGTGCGCGACCCGCACCACTTCGCGGTCCTGATTGGCTATGGCGCGACCGCGATCTATCCCTATCTCGCCTACTCCGCGCTGCACGGCATGAGCGAATCCGGGGAAATCCCGGGGGTGGACGCCCTTACCCTGGCGCAGAACTATCGCAAGGGGATCAACAAGGGCCTGTTCAAGATCCTGTCCAAGATGGGCATCTCGACCATCGCCAGTTACCGCGGGGCCCAGCTGTTCGAGATCGTCGGTCTCGCCGACGAGGTCGTGGAGACCTGCTTCAAAGGCACCACCAGTCGCATCCGGGGCACCCGTTTCACCGATATCGAGGAAGACCTGGATACCCTCGCACAGCGTGCCTGGAATCCGCGCAAGGCGCCCAAGCAGGGCGGGCTGCTGAAGTACATCCACGGCGGCGAATACCACGCCTACAACCCGGACGTGATCCAGACCCTGCACCGCGCGGTGCAGTCCGGTGACTACGGGGTGTACCAGGAATACGCAGCCCTGGTAAACGAACGCCCGGTGGCGACCCTGCGCGACCTGCTCAAGCCGCGCGAGGACATCGAGCCGATCGAGGTCGACGAGGTCGAATCCGAGGCCGACATCCTGCCGCGTTTCGACTCCGCCGGCATGAGCCTGGGCGCGCTGTCGCCGGAGGCCCATGAGGCTCTCGCCACCGCGATGAACCGCCTCGGCGGGCGTTCCAACTCCGGCGAGGGCGGCGAGGCCGTCTCCCGCTACGGCACCGAGCGCATGTCCAAGATCAAGCAGGTGGCCTCCGGCCGCTTCGGCGTGACCCCGCATTACCTGGTCAACGCCGAGGTGCTGCAGATCAAGGTCGCCCAGGGCGCGAAGCCCGGCGAGGGCGGCCAGCTGCCGGGCCACAAGGTCAACAAGATGATCGCGGAGCTGCGCTATTCGAATCCGGGCGTGGCCCTGATCTCGCCGCCGCCGCATCACGACATCTATTCCATCGAGGACCTGGCGCAGCTGATCTTTGACCTCAAGCAGGTGAACCCCAACGCCCTGGTCTCGGTGAAGCTGGTCTCCGAGGCCGGCGTCGGCACCGTGGCCGCGGGTGTGGCCAAGGCCTACGCCGATCTGATCACCATCTCCGGTTACGACGGCGGCACCGGGGCCAGCCCGCTGACCTCGGTCAAGTACGCCGGCACGCCGTGGGAACTGGGCCTGGCCGAGACCCACGCGACCCTGCGCGGCAACGACCTGCGCGACAAGGTGCGCCTGCAGACCGACGGCGGCCTGAAGACCGGGCTGGACGTGATCAAGGCCGCGATCCTCGGTGCGGAGAGCTTCGGCTTCGGCACCGGGCCGATGGTCGCGCTGGGCTGCAAGTACCTGCGCATCTGCCACCTGAACAACTGCGCCACGGGTGTCGCCACGCAGGACAAGGTGCTGCGCATGAACCACTTCATCGGCCTGCCCGAGATGGTCATGCACTACTTCCAGTTCGTCGCCCGCGAGACCCGCGAATGGATGGCGAAACTGGGCGTGCGCAGCCTGACCGACCTGATCGGCCGCACCGACCTGCTCGAAGTCCTGCCGGGCGAAACGCCCCGGCAGCAGCACCTGGCCATCGACCGCCTGCTGGAGACCGGCGACCTGGACGACAAGCCGCGCTTCTGCAAGGAGCCGAAGAACGAGCCGTTCGACAAGGGCGAACTGGCCGAACGGATGGTCGCCGACATGCTCGACGCCATCGAAAACAAGGCCGGGGGCGAGCACCACTATCAGTGCAGCAACACCGACCGCTCCATCGGCGCGCGGCTCTCCGGCGAGATTGCCCGGCGCCACGGCAACCAGGGCATGGCCGAAGCCCCGCTGCAGGTACGCCTGCAGGGCACGGCCGGGCAGAGCTTCGGCGTCTGGAACGCCGGCGGCCTGCACCTGTACCTGGAAGGCGACGCCAACGACTACGTCGGCAAGGGCATGACCGGCGGCAAGCTGGTGATCCGCCCGCCGGAAGGTTCGGGCTTTGCCAGCCAGGACACCACCATCATGGGCAACACCTGCCTGTACGGGGCCACCGGGGGCAAGCTGTTCGCCGCCGGCCAGGCCGGCGAGCGCTTCGGCGTGCGCAACTCCGGGGCCATCGCGGTGGTGGAAGGCATCGGCGACCACGGCTGCGAGTACATGACCGGCGGGGTGATGACCATCCTCGGCGGCACCGGCGTCAACTTCGGTGCCGGAATGACCGGCGGCTTCGCCTTCGTGCTCGACCGGGAGAACGACTTCCCCGACCGCATCAACAACGAGCTGATCGACCTGCACCGCCTCGACACCGAGGACATGGAGGCCCATCGCAACTATCTCGAGGAACTCATCACCGAGTTCGTGCACGAGACGGACAGCGCCTGGGGCCGCGAGATCCTCGAACAGTTCGACAGCTGGCAGGGCTCCTTCTGGCTGGTCAAACCCAAGGCCGCCGATCTCAGCGGCCTGCTGGCCAACCTGCGCCAGGCGGCCTGAGCAGACCCGCCCCGGGGATGCGCAGTAACCACGGGCCCCGCAAGGGGCCCGTTCTGTTTGCGGGTCCCCTCCTTACCCCGGCCCGCGTCCGCCCGGATGCCACTGGACGCGGCGGACCCGCGGGTCAATACTGGAGGGAGTCACGTCATTCGTGGTACGGAGGCAGCCGATGGGAATGGCCAACGCCCGGACGTTCACGCCGGTGGACGAATACCTGCAGGGAGAGCGGGAGACCGAGATCCGGCACGAATACGTCAATGGCACCGTCTATGCCATGGGCGGGGCCAGCCGCAATCACAACATCGTCACCATGAACCTTGGCACCGCATTGCACGCCGCCCTGCGCGGCGGCCCGTGCCAGACCTTCATGGCCGACATGAAGGTGCATCTGCGCCTGGGTGACGACGAGCTGTTCTACTATCCCGACGTCATGGTCGGCTGCGACCCGGACGACCGTCACCGCTACTATCTCGAACGCCCGCGGGTGATTGCCGAGGTGGCCTCGCCGGCCACCGAACGCGTCGACCGCCGGGAGAAGCTGCTGGCCTACACCCGGCTCGACAGCCTCGCCACCTACCTGATCGTCGAGCAGCAGCGCCCGGCGGTCCAGGTCTATCGGCGAAACGCCGGCTGGGCCGCGGAACACCTCGGCGCCGAGGACCGTCTGGAGCTCCCCGAGCTGGAATGGAGCCTGCCCGTGGAGGAGCTCTACACCGGCATCGACCCCGACGCCGTCGCCGAGGACCCCGCCCCGCCATACCGCTGACCCCGCACCTGATCGGCCGGAGGGCCGGCCTCCCACGGCCCGGGCCCGCCCCCTGTGCGGTGATGTAGGAGCGCAGCCCTCTGCGCGATCCGGCGCTCCGACCGCGGTCTCCGGCGGGCCAATGGTCCCTGCGGGTGCGGGCGCGGTATCATGCTCGGCCACGCCCCGCCCCGGGGCGGACTCTCCCGTCCGGCGACGAGGACCATGGCAGGCCGCATCCCTCAGGCATTCATCGACGAGCTGCTCGAGCGCACCGACATCGTGGAGGTGGTGCGCCGGCGCGTCAGCCTGAAGAAGGCCGGCAGCGAATACGCCGCCTGCTGCCCGTTCCACGGCGAAAAGACCCCGTCGTTCTACGTATCCCCGCAGAAGCAGTTCTACCACTGCTTCGGCTGCGGCGTGCACGGCACCGCCATCGGCTTCCTGATGGATTACGAGAACCTCGGCTTTCCCGAGGCGGTGGAACAGCTCGCCGAACAGGCCGGCCTGGAGGTCCCGCGCGAACACGACGACAGCCCGCGCCAGGATGCCACCGCGCCGCTGTACGCGGCGCTGGAAGCGGCGGCGGAGTACTTCGTGCGCCAGCTGCGCGAGACCCCGCGTGCGGTCGATTACCTGAAAAACCGCGGTATCGACGGTGCCACCGCGCGCGATTTCCGCCTCGGCTGGGCCCCGGCATCGGGGCTGCTGCAGGCCCTGTCGGACCGCTTCTCCCCGCAGCAGCTGGTAGATGCCGGCCTCGCCGCGCGCCGCGACAATGGCGACCTGCGCGAACGTTTCCGCGCCCGCATCATGTTCCCCATCCGCGACCGGCGCGGGCGTGTCACCGGCTTTGGCGGGCGCCTGATCGACGACGGCGAGCCCAAGTACCTCAACAGTCCCGAGAGCACGGTCTTCCACAAGGGACAGACCATCTACGGCCTGTTCGAGGCCCGCCGCGCGCAGACCCGGCTGGATCACCTGGTGGTGGTCGAGGGGTACATGGACGTGGTCGCGCTGGCCCGCAGCGGCTACCACCGGGCGGTCGCCTGCATGGGGACGGCTCTGGGACGCAGCCACTTCGACGTACTGTTCCGCCAGGTCGGCCACCTGACCCTGTGCTTCGACGGCGACGCCGCCGGACGCCGCGCCGCCTCGCGCGCGCTGGAACAGGCACTGCCGGTGATGCAGGGCATGCGTGAGGTCCGTTTCCTGTTCCTGCCCGAGGGCGACGACCCCGACAGCCTGGTGCGCCGCGAAGGCCTCGCCGCCTGGGAACGGCTGCTGGAGCAGGCCCTGCCGCTGTCCGAGGCGCTGATCCGCCTGCTGCGCGACGAACACCCCACCGACACCGCGGAAGGGCGCACGCATTTCGCCCACGCCGCGGTGCGCCGCATCGCCACCACACGCGACCCGCTGTTCCGCGAACTGCTGTGCGAACGCGTCGCCGAGGAAAGCCATCTCCCGCGCGAGCGCCTGGAGGAACAGCTGCAGGCTGCCGCCGCCTCCGCCGACGCCGGTTCCGCACGCGGGCCCGGACCCGCGTCGGGGGCCAACGCCCCGCCGGCCCACGACCCGGAGATGACCGCCCGGCCACCGGCCGGCACCTCCTCACGGAGCGAGCCGGCCGGCGCCGGGGGCCGCCGCAGCTCGTCGCTGTGGGCCGCACTGCTCGCACGCATCCTGCAGCATCCGGAACTGGACTGGGACACCCCCGCCCTGCGCGAGCTGGCGGCGGCCAGCGGCGAGGCCTCCGGCACCCTCGGCCGACTGCTGGAGGCCCTGGGCGAGCAGCCGCGGCCGGATACCGCGCGGCTGCTGGAGCGATTCCGCGAACACCCGCGCTTCGAACGCCTGTTGTCGCTGGCCAGCGCCGAGCTGCACGACGGCGAAGACGGGATGACCCGTCAGGTCGCACTGGACGCTGCCGACCAGCTGCTGCGGCGCCACTGCCGCGAACGCATGCGTGAACTCACCGCTTCCGGGAGTCTGGATACGGAACAACGCGACGAACTCGCGCGTCTCACCTCCATCCTGCAGGGCTGAAGGCGAGACCGCGCCGCAGCCACAGCGGCAACCCATGGCCCCTTGAAATCCCCGTTCGTGCCCGCATCCATTTGATTGCACGAACCATTTTTCGCGCGCCTCGCGGGGCGAGCAATATAAGACAGTTCTGCTATAATGCAGGGTTCACTTTTCGAAGCCGAACGACGAACCTCGGAGATCAGATCGCGATGAACCGTGAAGAGCAGCAATCCCAGCTCAAGGAACTCATTGCCAAGGGCAAGGAGCAGGGATACCTCACGTATACCGAGGTGAACGACCACCTGCCCGAAACCATCATCGACTCCGACCAGGTCGAAGACATCATCGCGATGATCAACGACATGGGCATCGAAGTCCACGAGCAGGCCCCGGACGCCGACAGCCTGCTGCTGTCCGACGGCTCGGTGTCCGCCGACGAAGACGCCGAGGACGCGGTCGCCGCGCTGGCCTCCGCCGACAGCGACTTCGGCCGTACCACCGACCCGGTGCGCATGTACATGCGCGAGATGGGTACCGTGGAGCTGCTCACCCGCGAGGGCGAGATCCGCATCGCCAAGCGCATCGAAGAGGGCCTGATGCAGGTCCTGTTCGCGCTGGCCCACCATCCCGGCGCGATCGACAAGCTCATCAAGGATTACGATCAGATCGTCGAGAACGGCAGCCGCCTGACCGACCTGGTGGTGTCCTTCATCGAGCCCGACGGCACCAATGGCGAGGCCGTCGCCCGTGGCCTGGCCGAAGAGGTCGACGTCAAGGAGCAGCCTCAGCCGAAGAAGGAAGAGGCCGCCTCGCCCGAACTGGACGCCATCTCCGAGGCCGTGGACGAAGCCGACGAAGAGGCCGGCGAGCCGGTGGACAACGGGCCCGACCCCGAAGAGGCCCGCCAGCGCTTCGAAAAACTGCGCGAACTGCACGCCCGCGCCCACGCCGCCTTCGAGGCCGGCGACATGGAGGCCTACGCCACTGCGCGCGAGCAGACCGCGAAGTACTTCATGGAGTTCAAGCTGGTGCCGCGCGTGGTCGACCAGCTGACCCAGGAACTGCACGAGACCATCGACCGGATCCGCAAGCACGAACGCCGGATCATGGACATGGCCGTGAACCAGGCGCACATGCCGCGCAAGACCTTCATCGACGGCTTCCCGCGCAACGAGACCAACCTCAACTGGATCCGCGAGATCCAGAAGGAAGGCAAGGGCAAGTACGTCAGCGCGCTGGGTGACTTCGAGGAAGACATCGTGCGCACGCAGAAGAAGCTGGCCGAGATCGAACGCGAGGCCAGCCTCAGCATCTCCGAGATCAAGGAGATCAACCGCCGCATGTCCATCGGCGAGGCCAAGGCGCGCCGCGCCAAGAAGGAGATGGTCGAGGCCAACCTGCGCCTGGTGATCTCCATCGCCAAGAAGTACACCAACCGCGGCCTGCAGTTCCTCGACCTGATCCAGGAAGGCAACATCGGCCTGATGAAGGCGGTGGACAAGTTCGAATACCGTCGCGGCTACAAGTTCTCGACCTACGCCACCTGGTGGATCCGTCAGGCCATCACCCGCTCCATCGCGGACCAGGCCCGGACCATCCGTATTCCGGTGCACATGATCGAGACCATCAACAAGCTCAACCGCGTCTCCCGCCAGATGCTGCAGGAGATGGGCCGCGAGGCCACGCCGGAAGAGCTGGCCGAGCGCATGGAGATGCCCGAGGACAAGATCCGCAAGGTGATGAAGATCTCCAAGGAACCGATCTCCATGGAGACCCCGATCGGCGACGACGAAGACTCGCACCTGGGCGACTTCATCGAGGACGAGAAGGTCGCTTCGCCGACCGAATCCGCCGCCCAGGAAAGCCTCACCGAGGCCACCCGCGAGATCCTGTCCACGCTGACCCCGCGCGAGGCCAAGGTCCTGCGCATGCGCTTCGGCATCGACATGAACACCGACCACACCCTCGAGGAAGTCGGCAAGCAGTTCGACGTCACCCGCGAACGCATCCGCCAGATCGAGGCCAAGGCCCTGCGCAAGCTGCGCCACCCGACCCGCGCGGAGCTGCTGCGCACCTATATGGACGCCGAATAACCGGTGTCCCCGCCCGTCCCGCAGACGGGCCAGCCCTCCACGATGCGGCGCCCTGCCCCCTCGGGGTAGAATGGCGCCGCTGTCGTTTGCGGCCCCGCGCCGCAGACCCACCCGAGCACCCGGGCCTGTAGCTCAGTTGGTTAGAGCAGAGGACTCATAATCCTTTGGTCGTCGGTTCGAGTCCGACCGGGCCCACCACTCGCTTGCGCTCCTGCTGGGCGGGTCGGACTATTCCAGTCGCGCGCCTGCCGGCGCACGCCGTTCCGGCCTCGCGAAGCCATGCTTCGCGTCGCTACGCGACCGGCCTCCACCCAACCGGGCCCACCACTCGCTTGCGCTCGCGCCGTTCCGTGAACGGATTCCCGGCAAGTCCGCTGGCCCGCTCCGCATCGGTGTCGTATGGTGAGTGGGGTAATATATCCAGCCTGGCTGTTGGGTTGGTGCGACTTCCATTTCAGCCGGACACACCTCTGGAATCAATCTCGCCCGTACACCATTTCTGACACCCCCGGACTCCTGTCGGAGCCTGCCGGCCATTGAGGATCCCCCGATGCCCAGAACCGTTGCCCCGCCGCTCAAAAGCTGCCGTCACGCCCTCTCGACGCTTGCCCTTTGCGCCACGACCGTCTGGGCCGCCCCGGCCCTGGCCGGGGACGACCCGGTCGCCTTTTTCGAGGAATACTGGGGGACGAAGGTCGACTTCAGCGACCGGGACGCGCTCGAGCGCTTCTACAGCGCCGAGGCCCTGAGCGAACTGGAGGGATTCACCGACGGCGAAAAGGCGATGCTCAAGGAGCTGGGCGCCCAGCTGGAGCTGTTCAAGACCTCCACCGAGATCGCCGGGATCGATGTCATCGACGCGGACGACGATCAGGCGCGGATCGAGGCCGACCTTCGCGTCACCGACGAGGACGCGCGCCGGGAGATGGCCTCCGGGCTCGACGCCGATATCCGGCTGACCCGCCAGGACGGGGAGTGGCGCATCAACGAAGAGCACTTCCACATGCGGAGTCCGGAACGCCGTGGCGCGGGTGACCTGGAATGCCCCGAGGACGCGGTGGTGGGCAACCCGGACGCCCCGAACCACCTCACCGTCACCGATGGCGGCCGGAGCTGGGAACTCCGCTTTGAAAAGGCCTCGCTGGTCGCCACGGAGACCCGCCCCCGCCTGGACCTGGCACAAATCGACACCACCCCGTGGCGGCTGGTCTTGCCGCACCTCAACCTCGACGAGTCGGAACAGGAAGTCCGGATCAGCGTGCCCACATCCGCCGAACCGCATTGTTTCGATCTGCCGGAGGGGATGCGTGGACCGGACGGAGACATCGTTGGCCGCCTGGTGTTCGATGAGCCCCCGGCTCAGGGGCAGACCGAGTACAGCGCCCGCATCGAGATCCCCGCCGACCAGGGGGACTTCGGGGTGCGGGGGACCATCGAGCAGGGCCTGCTGGTCGAACCCACGCACGGCGATGCTGAAGCGGGGTCGTACTACATCGACAACGGCGACGAGCTGGCGATCGAACGGGGCCTGTTCTTCCACCGGCCTGCGGACAATGCGGTGCAGGTCATCGGCGTATACCCCATGGCCAGTGGTCGCGGTTGGAGTACTTTCCGCGGAAGTGTGGGGCAATTCGACGGGGAACCCGGGGTCTACACCAGCACCCAGCGCAGGCATTTCGATGGCGAGTTTCAGGATGTAACCGAAATCACCCTGGTGCACGCCTTCTCCGAAGATCGGGTGGAGATGGAACGCCGACGGCTGCCCGCGGACGACATGCCCGATGGCGAACTGACCCTTGAGGAAGCCGGCGATCTGGGCGAGGCTCATTGGTATCTGGTCAGAGACGAGCTGATCACCGACCCGGATCTCGAGCGCGTCAGCACCCCCTGATCCCCACTGCCGGAGGCACAGAACCATGATGCGACTGATCTTCACCCTGCTGCGCATGCGCCGTCTGATGCGGCTCTACCGCATGTTTGCCGGCGGCGGCCGGAACCGATCCCGGCGGCAGCACCAGCCCCGGGAATCCGGCTCGCGGGACAAGCCGCATCAGAGTGCTCCGGGCACACCCAACCGTGACCCGGACGATCACCAGCAATGACCGGGTCCTGACAACCCCGCGCCCCGGGGCAAGCCCGGGGCCCTTCTCGAAACGGGTGCTCAGTCGCCCGTGAGCAGCTCCTGCAGGGTTTCCGCGTCCAGCGGTGGCTGGTCGTCATCTTGACCCTTGCCGCCATACACGTGGTCGGCCAGATGCTGCTTGCGCTCCTGAAGGCTCAGAATCTTCTCCTCCACCGTTCCTTCGATCACCAGCTTGTACACGAACACCGGTTTGTCCTGACCGATGCGGTGCGCGCGGTCCGTCGCCTGAGCCTCCACCGCGGGATTCCACCAGGGATCGTAGTGGATGACCGTATCCGCCTCGGTGAGATTGAGCCCTACCCCGCCCGCCTTGAGGCTCACCAGGAACACACTGGCCTGCCCGGAGCGGAAACGCTCGATCGCCCCATCGCGCTTGCGCGTCTGCCCGGTCAGCTTGCTGTAGGCGATTCCGCGTTCCTCCAGCGCGTGCTGGATCAGACCCAGCATCCGGGTGAACTGGGAAAACAGCAGGATCCGGCGCCCTTCATCCAGGAGTTCCGGCAGGATCTCCAGCAGCAGCTCCAGCTTGGCCGAGGGGATACCACGAGTATCGTGCCCGCCGCTCTGCACCAGTCGCGGGTCGCAGCACACCTGACGCAGCTTCAGCAGGGCATCGAGGATGGTGATATGGCTGCGCGCCAGCCCCTTGCGGGCCACCGCATCGCGAACCTTCTTCTCCATCGTCAGACGGATGCTCTCGTACAGGGTCCCCTGGCGGCTCCCCATGCGCGTGGTCCGCAGCAGCTCCGTGCGGGGCGGCAGCTCCCCGGCCACCCGGTCCTTGGTGCGGCGCAGCATGAACGGAGACACGCGGCGACCGAGCCGACCCATGCGCTCCTGATCGCCCTCCTCCTCGATCGGCTTGCGGTACTGCTGACGAAAACGTTTCTGATCCCCCAGAAACCCCGGCAGCAGAAAATCGAACTGCGCCCACAGTTCGCCCAGGTGGTTTTCCATGGGCGTCCCCGTCAGACACAGCCGATGCCGCGCCTCCAGGCTGCGCACCACCTGCGAGGCCCGCGCCCGCGGGTTCTTGATCTGCTGCGCCTCGTCCAGAATCAGGCAGTGCCACGGCTGCGCCTGCAGCACCGCGTGATCCCTTGCCAGCAGGGGATAGGTGCTCAGCACCAGATCGAACTCGGTCAGCCGCTCGAAGTACTGCTTGCGCTGCGGCCCCTGCAGCACCAGCACCTTCAGCTGCGGCGCAAACTGCTCCGCCTCGCGCTGCCAGTTGCTCATCAGGCTGGTGGGCGCAATGATCAGGCTGGGCCGGTCCATGCGGCCGGCTTCCTTCTCCGCCGTCAGGTGCGCCAGGGTCTGTACCGTCTTGCCCAGACCCATGTCGTCGGCCAGCACGCCGGACAGGTCATACTCGCGCAGGAACTGCATCCAGTTCAGGCCCTGCTGCTGGTAACCGCGCAGCTCCCCGTGAAAACCCGACGGCAGATCCACCGACCGAATGCCCTCGAAATCCTTCAGGCGCTGTGCCAGACGGTACAGCGCCTCGACACCGCCACCGCGGACCGGGGTGTCTCCCATCTCCAGCAGGCGCGGCGCATCCAGCCGCGACAGCGCGAGCCGCTCGCCGGCGTCGTCCACCTCCCGGTCGAACAGCTCGAACACCGTCTGCAGCACCGGACGCAGCCGGTCTCCCGGCACCGCCACGTAATGGCCCCCGCCGGTATCCAGATAGAGCGTCTCCGGCAACTCGTCATCGGGCGTGTATTCTTCCAGCAGATCCGTCAGCAGCGGCAGCAGCGGGACCGATCGCCCGTCGACCTCCAGGTCAAAACGCAGGTCGAACCAGTCCATGCCGGAGGGCTCCACCTCGGCCCCGATCCGGTCCGCATGCTCCAGCGTCGGCAGCTCTTCCGTCCCTTCAACGATCTCCCATCCCCGCTCGCGCAGCCCCGGCAGCACCTGCTCCTGAAACTCGAACCACCGCCGCACGGCCGCCGACGACAACAGCCCGTCTGCGGGATCATCCCCCGCCAGGCGGAAATGCCCCGGCCGCCCCTCAACGGACTGCAGCAGCCCCGAAGCCTCCAGCGTGGCCCGCGCCGCAGCCTCCTCCTCCGCATCCCGCGCGATACGCAAGACCCGGTCTTCCTCCTCCAGCACCGGAACCGTCGATTCATCTCCGGGCTCCAGGACGGCATCGTCATAACGGAAGCCCAGCCCCGCTGCGGCCGACTCCGGGCGGCCCGAATCAAACAGCAGTACCAGCCGCGGAACCGGCGCCAGCGTGCATTCCTCCACCGCCACCGGAACGGGCGTGGGCAGGCCCGCATCCTGCAGCACCAGGCGCCGGCTCACCGCAGCGGCCGAATCGGCCGGCACCGGCGGCGCGGACTCCAGATTGGCCAGATGCTCCCGATCCAGCCCCGGCGGCAATTGCAGCACACCCGCCTGCTCCGATGCCGGATCCACATACACCGGCGGGTCCAGGTCGGGGAACATCTCCAGCTCCGGACTGGCCACGCGCAGGAAATACCAGTCCCCCTGCGCGACCCACTCCAGCTCCAGATCCCGCACGGGCCCCGGCTGCAACGGCCCCTGCCGATCCTCGCCCCAATAGCAGCGCCCCGTCTCCAGCATCGCCAGCAGGGCCGTCGCACCGGCGCGCCCCCGGGGTTTCGGCTCATCCCACAAGTCCCACGCGCACGCCATCAACAACCGGCCGATCTCCTGATCGTCCGCCGACGCCCAGCTCGAACGGCCACCCACCGGCATCGCCAGCGACTGCGCCTTGACCCGACGCCCGACTCCCCATTTCCCGTCCTTGCGCCGACGCGAAACCACCAGCGACACGTCCAGCTGCCCTGAATCCAGTGGATGGGGCTGCAGCACATACTGCAGCTGCTCCCCGGAAGCGGGCGCCGGAGCCGGTTCTGCCTGCGAACCGCGCGCCAGCCACGTCCCGAAATCCTCCCCCGCGGCGCCCGCCGACCACCGTTCTTCCTGTGCGCGCCAGGCCAGCACGGCCGCGACCACGTGCTTGCAGTTGAAGCCAACGGGGCAGTCACAGTGCCCCACGACGCGCGGCCCCTCATCAAACAAAACCATGACGTGCTGATCGTACATACGCCGGCCGCTGCCGCGGCACCGGCCGTACAGATGCACCTCGTCCGATCCGGTCTCTTCCACGGACCGCAGCTGCACCCGCCCCGACTCGAAATATTCGACACCGCGCCGAAAGCTGCCCGAATCGAACTGGCTCGCCAGTTCCCGCACACTGTCCCCAAACGTAGACATTGATGAACTCCGCCAGAACCGATGGTGATGGCAGTCAGGCGCATGACATTCACGGGTGGAAGCCCGGGTCAGTCGTAAACCTCTCTCCGATGACCAATCCGCACCACCAGCACGACAAGCAACTCGTCGCGCAGCTCGCAGACCACCCGGTAATCGCCGACCCGATAGCGCCATAGCTCGGAAAACCGCCCCTTGAGGGGCTTGCCGAGCGTTCTCGGGTCGTGCATGTGGGCGACACGCCGTTCCAGATAATGGCGGATGCGCTTTCGCGCCTGCTGATCGAGTTTCTGCACCTCCTTTTGAGCGGAACGTGCGTACTCAATCCTCCACGTCACGCCAGAACTCCTCGGAGCCGATCACCTCTTCCTCCCCGCTTCGGACACGTTCCAGCGTCTGCTCGGCGAGATAGATGTCCTCCAGATCCTCCAGGTGTTCCTCGATGGCCTCGCGGATGTAATAAGTGGTCGTGCGCCCCGTCTTTTCGGCCAGCACTTTCAAGCGTGCATACGTCTCTTTCGGGAGCCGAACGGCCGTTTGCCGAGTATCTTCTGTGCGTATGCCCATGGCCCATACTCCTTCGGGATGCGTGCATACCAATATACATTCCCCGATCGCACCATGGAACTGCCCCGGCAGCCGGACCCCACGGTCAGCTTGCGATACCCCTGAGTTTCCGGGCCTGCCCCCACGGAACCAGGCGCACCCGGGCAAACGCCGAAGTATTTCCCTAGCACTTCGAGTAACCACAGTCGCGGCAGGTGAGGCAGCCGTCGATGAGGACCCGTTCGCCGCCGCACTGCGGACACGGGCCCATCCCGGAGGGCACGGGCAGGGACGGTTCCGCCCGGTGTGCGCCGGTGGCCCCCGGGGATCCGTCTCGGTAGAGGGCGGCAAGCTCGCGCAGCGGGCGGGGGTGGCCCTCCGGGTCGAGGAAGCCGCGGCGCTGGAGGATACGCTGCAGGGCGTGGGCGATGGCAGCGACCTCGGAGGGGTGGTACAGCGGCTTGCCGTATTCGTTGGTGCCGCAACGCACCGGACCGCGATCCCAGGTCACCTTGCGCAGGTCGCGCAGGGCGCGGGCGGCGTAGCCACCACGGGCCGCCAGCGACAGGCTGCGCATGGTGGCGGAGATCCACTGGCAGGACTCGGAGTGCTGGCCGGTGGGCAGGAAGAACTCGATCGGGCGCTCGATGGTCACCGTCTCGCCGCCCACCGTGCCGGACACGGCCACGAAGCTGACCACCAGGTAGACCGTCTGCGGCCCTTCCTGGGTCCAGTAGCGGACCTTCTCGGTGACCGACTCGAGCTCGCCCTCGGGGCGCGACGGGATGCGCTTGCCGACCGGGTCGTCGTCGCCAGCCGGCGCCGACTCGCCCTGCGGAATATCCGAGCGGCGAAACGCGATGATGGGCTGATCGATCCGGTGCATGGTTTTCTCCGCAACGCCGTTACAGGTCGTCGTAGTAGCCCTCGTCCAGCGCGGCATAGAGGTTGGCGGCAGTGTGGACCTGGCCTTCGTATTCCACCTCTTCGTCGCCCCGCAGGGTCACCTCCTGCCCGTCTGCGAGCGTAAAGGTATACCAGGTGCTGCGCAGGCGCTCGGGGTCCATCAACACGCCCATCTGCGCCTGCGGATTGGGCCGGTAAGTGGTGCACCCCTTGAGCCCCGCACGCCAGGCCTGCAGGTAGACTTCCTGGAACGCCTCGAACGGGATATCGCTCGGGACATTGAGCGTCCTGGAGATGGCTGAATCCACCCACGGCTGCGCGGCCGCCTGCATACGGATGTTGGCGTCCACACCGATCCGGTCGGCGGTGATGGCGCTGGCGGGGAGATCCCCCGGCCCCGCCTCGGCATCAACCAGGGCGCGATAGGCAAGCAGCTCGTACGAGTAGCAGTCGACGGCTTCGCGGGTACGCCGTCCGGGGCGGCGGATGTTGCGCGTGGTGTGGTGGAGGAAGGTCGGTTCGATCCCGTTGCTGGCGTTGTTGGCCACCGAGAAACTGATGGTCCCGGTGGGTGCGATCGAGGTGGCGTGGGTAAAGCGCGCGCCCTCCTTCGCCAGCGCGTCGACCAGCTCCGGATCCTCCCCGGCGATGCGCTGCATGTATTCGCTGAAACGGGCGTGCAGTTCGCGCCCCTTCAGCACGTCCCCGACGCGGTAGCCGGCCTCGGCCAGCGCCGGCTGACGCCGGAGCATGTCCGCGGTCAGCGTGAAATCCTCGTCCATGACCGGCGCCGGACCCTTCTCCCGCGCCAGCGCCAGCCCGGCGCGCCAGCTCTCAAGCGCGAGCCGTCGACAGACCTCTGCGGTGAAGGCGGCGGCCGACTCGGAGCCGTAGGTCTCGCCCAGCATCGCCAGGGCCGAACCGAGCCCGAGGATGCCCATGCCGTGGCGTCGCTTGCGCAGCATCTCCGCGCGCTGCGCCTCGAGCGGCAGCCCGGAGATATCCGCGACGTTGTCGAGCATGCGCGTGAACACGCCCACCACGCGCTCGAAGCGTTCCCAGTCGAACGCGGCGGAGTCGGTAAACGGCGCGGAGACGAACCGCGTCAGGTTCACCGACCCCAGCAGACAGGCCCCGTCCGGCGGCAGCGGCTCCTCGCCGCAGGGGTTGGTCGCGCGGATCACCTCGTCGAACCAGGCGTTGTTCTGGCGGTTCACCTGATCGATCAGGATGACGCCGGGCTCGCCGACGTCGTAGGTGCTGCGCATCAGGGTCTGCCACAGCTCGCGGGCGCGCACGCGGCGGTAGATGCGGCAGGCGACCCGACCCCGTTCGTCGATACGGTAATCATCCTCGATCACCGGCCAGTCGCGATAGACGATGTCGGATGCGGCCACCCGGCCCTGCTCCACGGGCAGCAGCGGGAAAGCCAGGATCCATTCGTCGTCGCGCTCGACCGCCTCGAGGAAGGCGTCGCGCACCAGCACCGAGAGATTGAACTGGGTCAACCGCCCCTTGCGGCGCTTGGCCAGGATGAAGCGCTCGATGTCCGGGTGTCCGATGTCCAGCGTCGCCATCTGCGCCCCGCGGCGCCCGCCGGCCGCCCCGATGGTCTTGCAGGTCTGGTCGAAGATCTGCATGAACGCCACCGGCCCGTTGGTCGGAGCCCCCAGCCCGGCCACCGGCGCCCCCTTCGGCCGCAGGGTACTGAAGTCATAACCGATGCCCGCTCCTGCCTTCAGTGTCAGGCCGGCGGCAGTATTGGCATCGAGGATGGCCTGCAGGGAGTCGTGGATCGTGCGCGAGACGGTGCAGTTGATCAGCGTGGTGCGCGACTGGCGATCTTCAGCGCCGGCATTGGCGAGGATGCGCCCGGCCGGCACGGCACCATGCGCCAGCGCCCAGCGGAACTCGCGCTCGACCTCGGCGCGTTTCTCCGGCGCCTCCACCCCGGCCAGGGCACGGGCCACGCGGTCGAACATCGCCTCCACCGAGGCGTCCACCGGCTCGTCATCCGCATTGTGCAGCTGGTAACGCTCGGCCCAGATCGAAGCCGACGAGGGCTGCAGCGGCACGTCGGGCGACGTGTCTCCCGGGAACCGGACACTGCCTTGCGATTGTCGGCCCTTGCCCATGCTGACCTGCCACCATGCATCCACTGCGGGGGGCGCCCCCCGTGTTCCATCATGGGCGCCCGTGTCCGGCGCCGCAACATGGCCGCCGCCGGTGGCTGCTGGAGCTCCTGGAATGCAACAGTGGCAGGTTCGTCCTTGTGCAAGCGGCCCGGAACCGTCCCGGCCGCTGCGTTCAGTCCCCCTGCGCGCTGATCACGCCCCGCTGGAGGTCGATGGTGATCCGCTTGCCCTCGATGACCGTGGCGCAGGCCAGCAGGAAGATCTCCACGAACTCGTTTCGTTCTTCCTCCGGCATCTCGGTGGAGGCATTGAAGGTGCCGAACATGGTGTCGTGGGCACCGGCCGAGTAGAGGATCAGCCGCTGCATGGCGTCCTGGTCGTCCGGCGATGGCGCGGCGGTGTCCAGGGTCGGCTCGCCCACCTTCTCCTTGATGGTGGAGTAGAGGTGGAACAGGTACTCCGCCGCGCTCTGGCGCCCCCGCCGGTCCTGCAGGGTGAAGTTGGCGGAGACCTCCTGGCCACTGCGGGCGCGCAGGACGATGTATTTCGGCTCGGGCTGATCGTCGGCGTACGGATTCAGGATATCGGCCACGGTGTCTCCGGATCGGGATGGGCGAACGAGCCCGGAGGGTACGAGACACCCCGGGAGATTTCCACGGCGGCCGCGCCCGCCGAGGGGTTATCCACCCCGATGCCCGGGCGATGTGCGGACAGCTTCACCCGGCGGGGATGTCCGAAGGACACAGCTCCACCGCCACCCGGCGGATGTGGCCGCGCAGGTCTTCTTCCTCGATCTGATGCCAGAGCGAAAGATCCACCTTCCACGGCAACAACAGATCATCGATCTCGCCCTCGATCCGGAGGAGGTCGCGCACACCGAGACTATCCGCCTGCAAACACAGATCGATATCCGAGGCCTTGCGCCAGGTCCCCTTCGCGCGCGAGCCGTACAACCACACGCCGGTAATCTCCGGCCAGCCGGCGAACACCGCGCACAGGCGAGTGACGACATCGGCCGGCAACCCGGACTTCATGGCACTGGCCGCTGCCGTCATGCCCGCCCTTCCAGCTCGCCCATGCGCCTCGCGAACGCATCGAACAGCGCGTGATAGCGCCACACCACCTGCTCGGCGATCTCGCGGGCCACCTTCTCGTTATAGGCATGGGCCGTCAGATTCCGGCTGCGGATCATCTCCATCCAGCCTTCGCCATCTTCGACGAGCCCCTTCGCAAAGGCTTCCCGGATCGCGTCGCGCGAGCCCGTGATCGCGGTATTGCCCTGCCAGGCGAAATAATCCTTCATCACGTTCCAGGCCAGCTCGTGATTGAACTCGAAGGCCCGGATCAACCCCTGGCGTTCCAGATCCGACAGCTCGCGCTGCTGCGCCAGACGCACGGCACTCTCCAGCTGTGCCAGGACCCGCCGGAAATTCGCCAGGCGCTGTTTCCA
This sequence comes from Thioalkalivibrio sp. ALE19, assembly GCF_000428605.1. Lineage (NCBI taxonomy): Bacteria > Pseudomonadati > Pseudomonadota > Gammaproteobacteria > Chromatiales > Ectothiorhodospiraceae > Thioalkalivibrio > Thioalkalivibrio sp. ALE19. Next base: position 31,848 of record NZ_AUAG01000018.1, on the reverse strand, counting down.
GCGCACATCCGGATCCGCCATTACTACCTCCTTTCGCGTCGGGTCACGCTCTATCTCGTCTCGCCTGTCACGGCATTCACCATTACGGACTGCTCTCGAGCCAGCGGTGCAGGCCGCCGCCGCGGCGGATGCGGCGGCCGGCGGCGGTTTCGAGGCGGCCGGGGCGGGATTCCAGCAGGGTGAAGCGGCGGCTGGCGCGGGTGATGGCGGTGTAGACCAGCTCGCGGGTCAGGATCGGGCTGTCGGTGTCCGGCAGGATCAGGGCCACGTGGTCGAACTCGGAGCCCTGCGCCTTGTGCACGGTCAGGGCGAAGGCGGACTCCACGCCTTCCAGGCGGTTGGGCGGGATCCAGCGCACCCGACCGTCGGTGGCGAGGAAGGCGACCCGCAGCACCCGCGACTCCGGCCCGGAGGAGGCTTCGTCGTCCTGCGGCCCGTCCGCGCCCGCGGCCAGCCAGCGCGGCACGGCCAGCGCGATGCCGATGTCGCCGTTGATCAGGCCCAGAGCGTAGTCGTTGCGGGTGACGATCACCGGCCGCCCCTCGACCCATGTGCCCTCGCCCGCCAGCAGGCCCCACTCCCGCAGGGCCGCCGCGATGCGGCGGTTCAGCTGCTCCAGTCCCCGGGGGCCGCGACGCACCGCGCACAGCAGCTGGAAATGCCCGTGCGCCTGCAGCGCCTCGCACGCCCAGTCCTCCCATGCACTGCGCGCGGCCCCGCCGGCGGGCCGCAGCCGCGCGAGGGCCTCGAGGTAATGGCGATACCCGGCAGCCTCGCGCTGCGGGTCGCCGTCCAGCACCCGCGCCAGCCAGCCACGCCCGTCGCCGGCCTCCAGGGTCAGCCGATCCACCGCGCCATCGGGCGTGGGCAGGCGCACCTCCCCGGCCCGGCCCTCGTTGACCGCCGTGGCCAGCTGGCCGATGCCGCTGTCGGCATCGAAACGATGGCTGTGGCGCAGCATCACCACGTGCTGATCCAGCGCCTGGCCGGCGCCGTCCTGCAGCGCGGTCGGGATCTCCGCGCCGGCATGTGCCTTCAGCCAGGCCACGGTCTCCGGGGTGTAATGCCCGTCGGATGCGCGGGCACAGAGTTCGCCCATCACCGCGCCGGCCTCCACCGAGGCCAGCTGGTCGCGATCGCCCAGCAGGATCAGGCGCGCGTGACGCGGCACCGCCGCCACCAGCGCGGCCATCAGTTCCAGATCGATCATCGACGCCTCGTCCACCACCAGCACGTCCACCGGCAGCGGGTTCGCCGCGTCGTGGCGAAAACCGCGCGCCCCCGGACGCGCGCCCAGCAGGCGATGCAGGGTCACCACCCCGGCGGGGATGCGGCTGCGCAGGCGCTCGCCGTCGGGCAGGGCCTCGAGGTTCAGGCGGTCCAGCGCCCCGCCCACCGAGGCATTGAGCCGCGCGGCGGCCTTGCCGGTGGGCGCGGCCAGACGGATGCGCAAAGCCTCGCCGTCGCCCTGCAGGCCCTGCAGCAGCGCCAGCAGGCGCAGCACGGTGGTGGTCTTGCCGGTGCCGGGACCGCCGGTGATCACGCCGAAGCCGCTGCCGGCGGCCAGGGCACAGGCAATGCGCTGCCAGTCCGGGCCGTCCCCCGGTGCCGCGGCGGGAAACAGCCGGTCCAGCCATTGCCGGGTGCGGGCGGGGTCCAGGGCCTCGCGCCAGGCGGGTGCGTCTTCCAGCCGGGCGCGCACCGCCTCGCCCACCCGGCGCTCGGCCTCCCAGTAGCGGCGCAGATAGAGCTGGCCCCGGGCACGCACCAGCGGGCTGGCGCCCGGCGCGTCGTCGGCGCACAGCCGCGCGTCCGCCAGCGCCTGTTCCAGTTCCGCCCGGGTGGTTCCGCGCAGGGCCTCGGAGGGCAGCACCGCGGTGGCCGCCTCGCCCTCGGGCGGCAGCGCCAGGGTACGGTCGGGGGCCTCCAGCAGCGCGTCCAGGTCGAGACACACATGCCCGCGCCCGGCCTGATGGCTGGCCAGCGCCGCCAGCAGCAGGGCCAGCGGCTCCAGCTCCGGGAGTTCCTCGTGCAGCAGGCGCACCAGCGCGCGGTCCACGCCGCGCAGCCAGCCGGCCTGTTCCCATTCGGCCAGACGCGCGAGCACCCCGGCGGCATCCGGCCGCGCCGCGATGGCCGCAGTCATGCCCCGGCCTCCGTGGAGCGCACCGCCGGGCGATCCGGACCTTCGGCGAAGGCCCGGTCCAGCCACTCGATCAGCTCGCGCGGCGGGCGCTGATGGAACACGCCCCGCCCCGGCGCATCCACCCCGCGCAGGAACAGATAGACCCCGCCGCCCATGTGCGTGTCGAAGTCGTAGCCGGGCAGGCGGGCCTTCAGCAGGCGGTGCAGCGCCAGGGTGTAGAGCACCAGCTGCAGGTCGTAGCGGTGATCCAGCACCGCCGCGTTCAGCTGCGCCGGGGTATAGGCCTCCGGCCCGGCCCCCAGGCGGTTGGACTTGTAGTCGGCCACGTAATAACGCTCCCCGTGCCGGAACACCAGATCGACGAAACCCTTGAGCATCCCGTTGATCCACTTGCGCCCGGCCGGCGGGCGCGACTCCCCGGGCAGGACATCACGGCGCACCGCCGCATCCAGGGTGTCGCTGTGCAGCCAGCGGGTCTCGAACAGGAACTCGAGCTCGGCCTGATAGCTGTCCAGCCCCGCCAGCGAGAACCCCGCAGCGCCGTCCAGCGGGAACTCGGCCGCCAGCAGGTCGTGCATCCAGCCCTCCAGCACCGGCACCCAGTCGTCCCAGCCGCGGGCACCACAGCGCCGCGCGACCTCGGCGTGCAGACGCGCGGGATCCCCCGCCACCCGCGCAAAGCCCTGTTCGCCGGCCCATTCCAGCAGCCCGTGCAGGAAGGTGCCGGGCTCCGGGCCGTGCGGGAAATCGTGGTGCCCGCCGGCCGGGGCCGTGGTCACCGCCCCGGACTCACGATCGCTGTCCGCGTCGAGGTCACGCCCACCGGCATCCTCGCGCAGGATGTCCTCCTCGGCGGTATCCGGGGCATCGGGGCCGGCATCGGCGAGCGCGGCACTGTCGTCCGGGCCCGGCTCCTCGCGCCGTGCGATGGCGCTGTAGCTGGCCACCCACCAGGGCTCGCGCACCCGGCGCCGCGGGACCCGCGCGGGCCCGGTGGCCGGCGCGGCCTCGCCCGCGCGGCAGCGTTCGGCCGCCGGCGGCGGCAGCGGCTCCACCCGCACATGGCCTTCGTCGTCGCGCAGTTCCTCCATGCGCGCGGCCAGCGCCGGCGGCTCCACGCCCTCCGGGCCGAACAGCAGGTAGCCGACGGCCGTGCGGTGCAGATCGCTATCCTTGCGGTTGCCGTGGCGCACGGGCGCGATCGCCATCCAGCAGGCGTGGCGGGCGCGGGTCATGCCCACGTACAGCAGACGCAGATCTTCGGCGCGCTGCTCGCGCTGCTGGCGTTCCTTCGCCGCGTCGTCCATGTGAAACCGCCACTGCGGGGCCGCGCCCGGCGAGCGGTCCAGGAACGGTACGTCCTTGCTGGTCACCTCACGGAAACCGCAGACGAATGGCAGGAACACCAGCGGGTACTCCAGGCCCTTGGACTTGTGCAGGGTGACCACCTTGACCAGGTCCTCGTCGCTCTCCAGGCGCAGGATCTGCTCGTCACCGGGCGCGAAATCCGCATCGCGATGCTCGGCCAGGTGGCGGATCAGTGCCTGCTCGCCGTCCAGCTCGGCATCCGCCTCCTGGAGCAGCTCGCTCAGATGCAACAGGTTGGTCAGCGCGCGCTCGCCGCCCTCGTCCGCGAGCAGGGCACGCGGCACGTCGAAATCGTGCAGCAGGGCGCGCAGCATCGGCAGCACCCCGCGCGCCTGCCACAGCCGGCGATAGGCGCGGAACTGTTCCACCCGCGCCTCCCAGCGCAGCTCGTCCACGGTCAGCCGGTGCAGCTCCGCCAGCGGCAGTCCCAGGGTCGGCGTCGCCAGGGCCGCACGCAGCAGCCGCTCGCTGGTGGGCTCGGCACAGGCGCGCAGCCAGCGCAGCAGGTCCCCGGCCTCGGCGGTGGTGTAGACCGAATCCCCGCCCGAGAGGTACACGCTGCGCACGCCCCGCTCGCGCAGCGCGCGTTCGATCTCGGCGGCCTCCTTGCGATCACGCACCAGCACGGCCATGTCGCGCGGGCGCAGGGGGCGGAAGCGGGCCTCGCCCGCGTCCCCGCCCTCGACGAAGCCGGTGTGACCGTCCTCGCCGCCGTTCAGCAGCTCCACCATGCGGCTGGCGCAGGCCGCCGCGGCACTCGCCCGCCAGTCGCGGATGCCCACCGGCTCGTCGCCGCCGGCCTGCCACAGGGTCAGCGCGGGCAGCGCGGTGCCATGTTCCGTCAGGCTCTCGGAGCGGCCGCGGGCGGTGACCGGATGGAACGGGAGTTCCCCGCCCCCGAAGCCGAACGCGCCGTCGGGCCAGGCCTCGGCACGAGCGAACAGATGGTTCACGCCGGCCACCAGGGATTCCACCGAGCGGAAATTCTTCGGCAGGGTGTAATGCCGCCCGGCGGTGGCGTGGCGAGCACGCAGGTAGCTGTGGATGTCGGCCCCGCGGAAGCGGTAGATCGCCTGCTTGGGGTCCCCGATCAGCAGCAGCCCGGTGACGTCCGGGTTCTCCTCGATGCGGTACACCTTGTCGAAGATCCGGTACTGGTCCGGATCGGTGTCCTGGAACTCGTCGATCAGGGCCACCGGGAAGCGCTCGCGCAGGGTACGCGCCAGGGCCTCGCCGTCGGGACCGTACAGGGCGTCGCGCAGGCGGGTGAGCAGGTCGTTGAAACCGATCTGCGCGCGCTGCTGCTGGGCACGGCGAAAGCGCCGGTCGATCGCGGCCGCCGCGGCCTTGAGCAGGCGCTCGCTCTCGTCGGCACAGACCTCGGTGTGGTCGTTCAGCGCGATGAACGCCGGATGCAGGTCGGCCGGCAGGGACTGGCCCTTCTTGCGAAACCCCTCCTGCGCCATGCCGGCCGCGCTCATCCGCTCCAGCAGCGGAGTGCTGCCGCCGATACGCGGCTGCAGCAGCCCCGGGGTGTCCGCCCATTCGCGCATCGCCTCCAGCAGCTGGTCGGGGTTCTTGTATCTGGTCCCGTTGAGCACGTCACGATGCAGCTGGCGGAACTGCGCCTCCACGGCCTCGCGGTCCTCGTTCCAGCGCTGCTTCATCGCGGCCAGCCGCTGCAGGCGATCGCCCAGCCAGGCATTCAGCCCGTCCGGGGTGGTCAGCGCCTCGGTGGCCGGCGGCAGCGGTTCCACCCGCCCCAGCAGCGCGCGCACCTTGCCCAGCAGGGCCTCGGGGTGGGCACCCCAGGCCCCGCGCAGCAAAAGCAGGGCATCGACGCTCTGCGGATACATGAAACTGCGCCAGAAGTCCCGCGCCGCCTCGGCCAGCAGTTCGCGCTGGTCAGCCGCCAGCTCCTGACGGAACGGGCTGCCGGAGGCGAAGGCGTGTTCGCGCAGCACCCGCTGGCACCAGGAGTGGATGGTGGATACCGCGGATTCGTCCATCCACTCGGCGGCCACCTCCAGACGCCGAGCCGCACCCGCGCGTTCGTCCGGGTCCGGCCACTGCGCGCGCAGATCGAGGTGGACGGGTTCGGCGCCGGCGACCTGCTCCGGGTCTTCGGCGCGGAACACCCGCGCGGCGGTGGCCAGGCCGTCGCGGATGCGCTCGCGCAGTTCCTGGGTCGCCGCCTCGGTGAAGGTCATCACCAGGATCTGCGGCGGCGTCAGCGCCCCGCAGCCCTCGGGCAGCGGGCCGTGTCCCAGCACCAGACGCAGGTACAGCGCGGCGATGGTGTAGGTCTTGCCGGTACCGGCGCTGGCCTCGATCAGGCGCGAGCCGTGCAGGGGCAAGGCCAGCGGATCCAGCTCGCGCACGTCCTCGTGGGTGTCCGTCCCGGGCGCGTGGGTCATGCCGTCTCCTCCCCGGTGCTCAGGCTGTCGAACAGCGGGCGATACAGGCGCGTGCTCCAGTGCGCCATCGCCGGGTCCGCCAGCAATGCCGGCGGATCCGGCCAGGCGCGCGCCAGCGCCGGGCGCCGGGCCAGTTCGCCGGCCTCGTGGTAGCCGTCCCCTTCCAGCACGCGCAGCGCGGCCGCGTGCGCATCCCGGTCTTCATCCTCGGCCCGCAGCCAGGCCCCGGCCGCCGCGGCCGCCAGCGGCAGCGGGCGTTCCAGCGCGGCGGCCCAGCCTTCCAGCAGGGTCTCCAGATGCGCGCGGGCGGTGGCCCGGTCGAGGGCCACGAAACGGCACTCGGTATCCAGGCCCACCAGCCGGGTCTCGACATCGGCGCGCGCGGCGCAGGCGACCAGGTGACGCACCCAGGTGCCGACCAGCTTGTCGATGCGCCAGGCCTTCTTGTCCTTCAGCCGGCTGACCGTGGATTCCAGCTGCAGCGCCACCCCCTGCGGGGCGTCCTCCGGCGGGATCCGCAGCGCGGCCGGCAGGGCCTCCAGCTGCCAGCCGGCCGCCGCCACGCGCACCGCCGGCAGCGCCGGGGCCCGCCGCGGGAAGGCCTGCAAAGGTTCGGCGATGCGTTCCAGGAGTCGTTCGGCGTCCCCGATCAGTTCCGTGCGCTGCAGCTCGCCGGCCGCCCCCAGCGGCAGGTGCCCGGCGCGCAGCAGGCGACGGGATTCCGCCTCCAGGGTCGGACGGCGCCGCTGCAGCCATGCCTGCGCGTCCTCGTCCGCCTCGATCTCGCCGTCCTCCAGGGCCGTGGCCACCAGCCGCTGGCGCAGCTGCCAGCCCTCCAGCCCCGCCACGCCGAACGGCTCCAGGTCCTCGGTCGCGCCCGGGTCCTCATCGAAATGCACGCCCAGACGCCGGGCGAAGAACACCTCGACCGGGTCCTTCAACAGCCGCACCAGGGTCTCCGGCCCGAGCACGGCGTCCTCCGCCTCCGGTGCCGGGGGTGGCAGGGTTTCGTCCTCCGTCGGCGCGTCCGTTGGCGCAGCGCCCGCCGCCGGGGCGGCGTGCACCGCCTCCCATTCGGCGGCATAGGTGAAATGCCGCGCCGGCGCGGACGCCGGATCCGGATCCTCCGCGGGGAAGTTGACCGGCGCGAAGGGCTGCAGCGGGTGTTCGATGGTCAGCTGCTCCAGCAGGGGCGCCTCGCCCGCGGGCTGCCAGCCGGCCGCCAGATGGTCGCGCAGCTGGGCCACCAGCACCGACGGCGGACGCGGTTCGTTGTCGCGTACGCTGCGCCCCACCCAGCTGACATGCAGATGGTCGCGGGCGGACAGCAGGGCCTCGAGGAACAGGTAGCGGTCGTCCTCGCGCCGCGAACGGTCGCCGGGGCGGTAGTCGCGGGTCATCAGGTCGAAGTCGACCGGCGTCGGGCGCCGGGGGTAGTCGCCATCGTTCATCCCCAGCAGGCAGACCGCCCGGAACGGGATCGCGCGCATCGGCATCAGGGTGCCGAAGTTCACCGCCCCGGCGAGGAAGCGCTGCCCTACCCCGGCCTCCTCCTGGCTCGCCAGCCACTGCTCGCGCACCACGGTCAGCGGCAGGGCCTCGGTCAGGCCGGCGGCGTCACAGTCCTCGCGCCACTGCTCCAGGGCATCCTCCAGACGCCGCAGGCTCAGCAGCTCGTCCTCGTCTTCGCCCAGAAAGAAATCCTGCAACAGGCCGTGCAGGCAGGCGGCCCAGTCCTCCGGGCTCTGCGCGCGGCGCAGGGCCTCCCAGGCCTGCGAGAGCGCCTCGATCAGGTGGTCCAGCGGCCCCAGCAGCGTGGCCGCCAGTCCGCCGCTCTCGGCAAACGGTTCGATGGTCTGCCAGGCCTCGCCGTCGCCCACCGCGTAGCCCAGCAGCATGCGCCGCAGGCCGAAGCGCCAGGTGTTCTGCTCCAGCCCCCCGGGCAGGCCCAGGCCGGCGCGCTGACGGGCATCCAGCCCCCAGCGCACGCCGGAGGCCTCGGCCCAGCGGTGCAGGGCCGCCAGATCGTCCTCGCCCAGGCCGAAGCGCCGCCGCACCGCGGGCACGTCCAGCAGATCGAGCACCTCGCTCACGCCCATGCGGCTTTCCGGCAGGGCCAGCAGGCGTTCCAGCGCGATCAGCACCGGGTCGCGCCCGCGCGGCCCCTGATCGGCCAGGGTGTAGGGGATGTGCCCGGGCTCGTCGGGCCCGCGCTGGCCGAACACCGCGTCGATGTACGGGGCGTACACGTTGATGTCCGGCACCATCACGATCACGTCGCGCGGGCGCAGCTCGGGATCGGCATCGAACAGTGCCAGCAGGCGGTCATGCAGGATCTCCACCTCGCGCAGCGGGCTGTGCGCGACATGGAAGCGTACCGAGGCATCGGCCGGGTCCACCGGCGGCCAGGCCTCGCGGGTCTCGCCGAGCGGGCGCAGCGCGCGGATGTCCTCCTGCAGCTGGTGCAGCAGACAGGCCTCGCCGTGCGGCTCGAAGAAGTCGATACGCTCCCAGTCCAGCCCCTCCAGCACGTGGCGGCGGCGCGCCGGATCATCGTGCTCGTCGAGCAGGGCGATGTAGTCGCGCCCCTGGCGCCCCCAGGCGGCCAGCAGCGGATGGGCGTGGCTGTGCAGCGTGGTCTCGTCCAGCACCTCGGGCATGTCCGGGCGCCGCGCCTGACGCCGGCGGCGGGCGCGCAGCAGATCGCGGTCGGCCACGATGTCGGCCCAGTAGTGCTCGCAGGGGTTGTGCACACAGACCAGGATCTGACACACACCCGCCAGCCCCTCCAGCGCCTCCAGGATCTGCCCCGGCATGGAGGAAATGCCGAACACGATCAGCCGCCTTGGCACCCCGGCGGGTCGCTGCTCGAGATCCGCCACCGCCCGCATGTAGCGCTCGTGCACCGCGGAGCGGCTGACCCACGCCTGTTCGTCGCCCACGTCGTCCAGCAGGGCCCGCCACAGCTCGGCCTGCCAGCGCTGTTCCAGGGCCAGTTCGGGCTCCTCGCCGCGCGCCCCGCGCAGCACGTCACGGCCGTCGGCCCAGTCCGCCAGCCAGTCGGCACGGTACACCTGATACTGGTCGAACAGATCGGCCAGACGCTCGGCCAGCTGGTAACGCTTGCGCAGGTCGCCGCCCGCCTCCGGGCCGTCGTCACGCAGGAATTCGGCCAGCGGGGCAAAGGCCGGGCGCTGCAGCAGCGCCGGCAACAGGCGCATCAGCCGCCACAGCAGCGGGCGCTTGGCGAACGGGGATTCCAGCGGCACCGCCTCGGCACCCAGCACCGCGCGATAGGCGGACCAGATGAAGCGCGAGGGGAGCTGCATGTCCAGCGCCGCGGCGATCCCGCAGCCGGGCGGGTCCGCGTCCGGGTCGGCCGCCAGCGCGTGCCGCAGCCATTGCGCCATGCCGTTGCTCTGCACCAGCACGGTCTCGTTCTCCAGCGGCGCCGGCGGCGCCCGCCGCACCCACTCGACCACCAGCGAGCGCAGCGACTCCAGACGGTTGCCGTGCAGCACCACCATCCCTGGCTGCAGTTCCTCGCTTGCCTCCACGCCCGCTCCTGCCGCTGTCCGTCGTCGTGCCGGCTACCGTCGCAAAAGCCCGCCGGGGTGTCCAGCGAGGGGGCTTACGGCAGCCTGCGATCCAGGCTGTCCAGCGGGTTCGCGATGTCGCGCAGCCCCATCCAGCAGGCGATACTGGCACGCCAGCGGCGGGTGGGGAGCACAGCGTGGGGCATGCTCTGGCTGAGGAAGATCGCGAGGGTGCCGGCCTCGGGGCGCACGCGTTCCAGTTCGCGGGCTTCGTCGCCCTCGCCCTGCGGCGTGTAGAACGCCAGTTCGCCACCATCACGGGCGCGCCAGTGGCGGTTGAGATAGAGCACCAGCGACAGCCGCCGGCGGTTACCCTCGCGAAAGGCGTCCACGTGGCGAGCGTAACCCGTGCCGGGCGGATACAGCGCGAAGTGTGCCTCGCTCTCGAACAGCCCCGGGATCAGGCCGCGAGCGGCGACCCGACGCAGCTGATCCAGACGCTCCAGCAGTTCCCGCTGGGCCGGCGTCGCGCCTTCCAGCCAGTGGATGCGGTCACCGCGTTCGGCGGCATCGTGCCGGCGCTCGCGACCCCGCCCCACCCGCGCGGAGCGCAGGCGTGCGGCATTGCGCAGGGCGTACACCTCCTGGCGCAGGGCATCGGTCAGGCGGTCCTCGAGAAACCCGGGGAACACCGCCCGCCCGTCACGTGCAAGCGTGTCGAGCCAGCCGTCATCCGCCAGCGATGCTGCGGCGAGGGATTCCTCCCGGATGCCGTCCGGCGGCACGGGACGGGGCCCGGCGACCGCGCCGGATAATCGGTGCACCGCCGGGACCGGGGCGGCAGGGGGTATCGCGATGTCCGGGGTGCCGATAGGGGTGCCGATATCGGCGGGACGTGCTTTCATGAACGGGCGGATTCTCTTGCGGGCCCGCCAACCGGGGCGCGGCGGGCATCACTTCGAATATAACCCGTTCCCGCCCTCCCGCAAAGCATCCGCCCTCCGGCCGCGAATCACCCGCCCGCGCCGGCGCCCACGGTCGCATCACCCACGAGCATGACACGGTTGCGCCCGGCGTCCTTCGCCTCGTACAGGGCGGCGTCCGCGGCGTCGATCAGGGCATCGGGTTCGCTCACGGGCTCCGGCCAGGTGGCCACTCCGACGGAGGTGGTGACGGTGCCCAGGCTGCGCCCCTGGTGGAACAGGGCGAGTTCGGCGATGGCCTCGCGCAGTTCCTCGGCGCGATCGCGGGCCCGGTCGCCGTCTGCCTCCGGCAGAATGACCAGGAACTCCTCCCCGCCCAGCCGGCAGGGCAGCTCGGCCCCGGTGAACAGCTTCTGCAGCAGATGGGCGACCGCCACCAGCACCACGTCACCGGCATCGTGGCCGTAGGTGTCGTTGAACTGCTTGAAGTGGTCGACGTCCAGCATCAGCACCGACAGCGGCCGTTCGGCCCGCCGGCAGCGTTCCACCTCGGGCTCGAGCGTCTCGTCGACGAAACGCCGGTTGTACAGGCCGGTCAGCGGATCACGGATGGTCAGGTTGCGCAGGGCCTCGCGCAGGCGGATGTTGGACAGCGCCAGCCCCAGACGCGCCGCGGTGGCGTCCACCAGGCGTTCGTTTTCACCCGCGCTTTCGCCCGGGGAAGCCCCATGCGTCCCGCCCGCCACGTGCAGGACCCCCAGCGTCTTGCCTTCGGCATGCATGGGGGCGCAGATGGAGTCGATCTCCGAATTGCCGTCATGTCGGCAGGCGGGGTTGCGGGCCTCCGGATCATAGGCCCAGGTCCGGCCGAGCCGCAGGGACCAGCAGTCGTCCGGCGCAAAGGTGTCGGGGTGTTCCTCGTGGTGCTCGCCCCAGCCGGTGATGCGCTCCAGCGAGTGTCCGTCTTCGCTGAACAGATAGACCGTGCCGGACAGCCCGGCGAACAGCTCGCCCAGGGAGCGCTGAATAATCGCACGGGTTTCATCGAGGGTGCGGCAGGACTGCAGCAGATCGGTCAGCTCGTTGAGGACGGTCATTTCCTTGCGCTGGCGCTCGAGGCTGGCGGCGCGCTCGGTCGCCGCGTCACTGGCGCGCGCCAGCTGGTCGGTGCGCTCGCGCACCTTCTCCTCCAGCTCGTCCCGCGCACGGGCCAGCTTATGCTGCGTGGCCTCCTGTTCTTTCTCGTAGGTCTCGAGGTTCTCCACCATGCGGTCGAAGGCACCGGCCAGCGTGGTCAGCTCGCTGGCCCCGTGGATATCCCCCACCCGCACGTTCAGCCGCCCGTCCGAGATCTGCCGCGCGGCACCGGCCAGCCGCCCAACCGGACGTCGCACGGCCACCTCGCCGAGCAGCCAGGCGATGCCCAGCGCAAACAGAAACACGGCGCCCAGAAGCAGCAGTGTGCGCTGGAACAGCGCATCCACTTCGGAAAACAGCACGTCGGTGGACAGGCCGACGGTCACGATCCGGCGCTCATCATCGCGGCCGAAGACGGTGTAGGCGTAGCCACGAGTCACGCCGTCCAGACCCGCGCTCTCCAGGGTTCCGGCATGGCCGCCCTGCACCCGCACTTCACGCAGCAGGTCCGCCTCGGCCGAGTCGCCTCCGGCCGGCCCGGCGGTGTCGGGGGCACGCGCGAGCACCCGGCCTTCCGGGTCCCAGAGCGTGGCGACGGGCGTGCGCACGGCGGCGCGGTCCATCGCGGTCAGGTGTTCCACGGCCCCCAGCGGGTCCTCGTGTCCCGCCTCCACCCGCTCCCGGATCACTGCGGCCAGGGTGGCGAGGTTCTCGGCCGCCTGACGGGAATTAATCTCCCGCGCCTCCACGGCTGAGTGGATGATCACCAGGGCAACCGGAATCATGGAGAGCAGGGTGAGCAGAATGAGACGGCTGCGGATCCCCGACAGCCAGGCGTGATAAAGGTTCTTCATCGGCAGGCCCCCTGATTTCGGGGCCCAAGTTAGCGCATTTTGGCGCGACCGTCGCATCCTGCCGGCGGCGGACCGGTCCGCACGGGCGTTCTCAATGCTCGAGGAAGCCGCCGTCCACCAGATGGCGCCGCAGGGCAGCGCAGGCCTCGGTCACGCGCGGCGCGGGCCCCCGCAGCCCCAGCTCCACCTGCGGGGCCCCGCCGCGCATGCGCGGCAGGCAGGAGATGCGCAGGTCGGGGAAGGCCGCCTCCATGGCCTCCAGCACCGGGACCAGGCGACTCTCGGTCACGCCTTCCAGCGTCAGGCCCTCCTCCACCGCCCCTGCAGAGGCATCGCGTCCCGGGAAGCGCTGGTCCAGGACCCAGCGGATCATCGGCTCGGCCATGTCGGGGAAGCCCGGTACGCAGTGATGGCGGGCGCAGGAGAAGCCCGGGATGCCGTTGACCGGGTTGGGGATCAGTTCGGCCCCTTCCGGCAGGTCGGCCATGCGCACGCGATGCGGTCGCGCCTCGTCGCCGAAACGGCGTTCCAGCAGTTCGATGAATTCGGGATGGGGCCGCAATGACAGCCCGAGGGCCTCGGCCAGGCAGGCCCGGGTACGGTCATCCGGGGTCGCGCCGATGCCCCCGAAGCTGAACACGTCGGCCCCGGTATCTGCGGTCTCGCGGAAGGTCCGCGTCAGGCGCACGGGATCATCCCCGACGATGCGCAGCCACGCCAGCTCCAGGCCCTTTTCCGCCAGCGCGGCGGTCAGATTGGCCTGGTGGCGGTCGCGCCGCTTTCCGCTGAGGATCTCGTCGCCGATGATGACCGAGCCAATCTCGATGTTGCGTCCGTCGTGGGGCTCCATCCCGCCCTGCTCTCCCCTGCTGTCACGCCGGTGGCGGCACCGGTCCGTTCAGTTCTCCGCACCCAGCGCCAGGGCACGCTCGCGGGCCGCGGCCCGCTGCTCGGGACTATTGTCCGGATCCCCCAGCCACGGCGCCAGATGCCGCCCGGCGAGTTCGGCCAGGAACTGCAGATGGTCGTCGCGATCATTGAGCGCGGGGATGTAATGGAAGCGCTCTCCACCGGCCTCGAGGAAGATCTCGCGGTTCTCGTCGGCGATCTCCTCCAGGGTCTCCAGGCAGTCGGCGGAGAAGCCGGGGCAGATCACGTCCACCGAACGCACGCCCTGGCCCGGGAGCGCCCCCATGGTCTTGTCGGTGTAGGGCTGCAGCCACTCCTCGCGGCCGAAGCGCGACTGGAAGGTGACCTGCCACTGGTCGTCCTCGAGCCCCAGGGCCTGCGCCAGCTTGTGCCCGGTGGCATGGCACAGGCAGTGATAGGGGTCGCCGTTGAGCAGATAGCGCTTCGGCACCCCGTGGAAGGACATCACCAGCCGCTCGGGCTGGCCGTGCTCCTGCCAGTGTTCGCGCACGCTGTTCGCCAGCGCGCGGATATAGCCCTCCTCGGCGTCGTAGCTGGCGACGAACTGCAGATCCGGCACCCAGCGCCAGCCCTTCAGCACGTCCGCCACGGCGTCGAAGGTCGAGCCCGTGGTCGAACCGGAATACTGCGGATACAGCGGCAGCACCACCACCCGGCGCACGCCCTGGCGCCGCAGCTCGTCCAGCCCTTCCTCGATCGACGGGTTGCCGTAACGCATGCCCAGCGCCACCGGCACGTCCTGGCCGGTCTGCTCCGCCAGGCGCGCACGCACGCCCGCCGTCTGGCGCCGGCCGATGGCCAGCAGCGGCGAGCCCTCGTCGGTCCACACGGTTGCGTATTTCGCCGCGCTGCGCCGCGGACGCACGTTGAGGATGATCCCGTTGAGGATCAGCCACCAGATCGGCCGCGGCACCTCGACTACACGGGGATCCCACAGGAACTGCTTGAGGTAGCGCCGCAGTGCCGGGGCGGTGGGTTCATCGGGGGTGCCCAGGTTGGTGAGCAGCACGCCGGCGTCGCGCGCCTGGCCGTGGCGGTAATCCGACTCTCCGAAGTACTTCATGACGTTCCTTAATGGCTGGATCCGGCGATGCATGGGAGTCCCGGCCACCGCAAAGGTTCAGCCGGCAGCCATCAGGATAGCGCGTCGCCCTCGAGACGTCCCCGCAGCGGGCTGGTCCGCGGGAAATGGGCCTGCAGGAATTCCATCTGGTCCGCCAGCACCCGGCGTCCCTTCAGGTAGATGTACTCGGCATGCGTGGGCGTGAACGGGATCGCCAGCAGCTGCATGCCGGCCTGCTCGGGCGTGCGGTCAGCCTTGTGGTTGTTGCAGCGCTTGCAGGCGGTGACCACGTTCTTCCACATGTCCTGCCCCTGCTGGCTGACCGGGGTCACATGATCGCGCGACAGCTCGCGGGCCGGGAAACGCCGCCCGCAGTACAGGCACAGGTGGGCGTCACGCCGGAACAGGGTGGGATTGTTGAGCGGGGGGACGTAGTTATCGCCCTGGCGGGCACGGGTTCCGTGGGTGGCGATGATGGAGTTGACCTCCACCGAGGACTGGCGGCCGGAACGCGCGTTGATGCCGCCGCGCACGCGATAAAGCGGTCGGCCGCAGGCGTAGGCCACCTGCTCGCAGTAATAAAGCCGCACGGCCTGTTCCAGGCCGATCCACTCCAGCGGCATCCCGGAGGCATCCGTGCGCAGGACCTGATGCTCGGTCGGTAACATGACCTCGCCCACCCTCAAGGAAACACGGATTTCCTCACGCGGCTCACGGTTCCGGCGACACTCGCGCCCGTGAACAAACCGGTGCTTCCTCGGCACGTTTTCGCACAATAAACGGCAGCGGCGCGCAATACAATTTCATCCACATGAACCCTACCGTCGCCAAACTCCGACCCGGACTCCGGTTTATGCGCGACGGCGATTCCGCTACACTCACGGGCTCGTTTTTCGCCGCGGGGCGCTTTCGGCCCCGCGGCATCCGGTTTTTCCACCACCCGCGAGCGCGGTCGTGCCTCCCTTTGCCATTGGGGCCATCGGGATTGCGGGAACGCACGGCCCGGGGAGAAAGCGCATGGCAATCAGACTAACCGTACCCAAGGAGAGTGCCAGCGGCGAACGCCGTGTCGCACTGGATCCGCTGGTCACCGGCAAATTCGGCCAGCTGGGCGTAACCGTTCAGGTCGAGAAGGGCGCCGGCGAAGCCGCCGGTTTCCCCGATTCGGCCTACGAGGGCGCCACCCTGCTGGACACCGAGGCCGCCTATTCACAGTCGGACATCATGGTCCGCGTGGCGCCGCCCACGGTCGATGAGGTCAACCGACTGCCGGAAGGCTCGACGCTGGTGGGGCTGTTCCACGCCCATCGTCATCCCGACGTCGTCCGGGCCATGCAGGAGCGGCGCATCCAGAGCTTTGCGATGGAGCTGATTCCGCGCATCTCGCGCGCGCAGAGCATGGACGCGCTGTCCTCACAGGCGGCCGTGGTCGGTTACAAGGGCGCCATTCAGGGCGCCGACCTGGCCTGCCGGTTCTTCCCGATGCTGACCACCGCGGCCGGCACCATCCGCCCGGCCAAGGTGATCGTGATCGGCGCCGGCGTGGCCGGGCTGCAGGCGATCGCCACGGCCAAGCGCCTGGGCGCGATCGTCGAGGCCTACGACGTGCGCTCGGCGACCAAGGAGCAGGTGGAATCACTGGGCGCCAAGTTCCTCGACCTGGGCGTATCCGCCGAGGGCGAGGGCGGCTACGCCCGCGAACTGACCGCCGAGGAAAAGAAGCAGCAGCAGGATGCGCTGGGCGAATTCATCGCGCAGGCCGACGTGCTGATCACCACCGCGGCGATCCCGGGCCGCGAGTCCCCGAAGCTGGTGCCCGAAGACATGGTCAAGGGCATGAAATCCGGCGCGGTGATCGTGGACCTGGCCTCGGAAGGCGGTGGCAACTGCGTGCTGACGCAGCCCGGCGAGACCATCACCCAGCACGGCGTAATCATCCACGGCCCGCTGAACGTGCCGTCGCAGGTTCCGCTGCATGCCTCCGAGATGTATGCCAAGAACCTGCTGAATTTCCTGACCCCGATGCTTCCCGAGGGCGAATTCCAGCCCGATTGGGAAGACGAGGTCATCGCCCAGAGCGTGCTCACGCGTGACGGCGAGATCGTGCATGCCGCCACCCGTGATGCCATCCAGGGAGCTTCCTCATGATCGAGATCTCAGGTTTCGTAGCGCTGTATATCTTCATGCTCGCGGCCTTCACGGGCTTCGAGGTGATCTCCAAGGTGCCGGTCATCCTGCATACCCCGCTGATGTCCGGTTCCAACTTCGTCCACGGGATCGTCCTGGTCGGGACCATGGTCGCGCTGGGCCACGCCCAGACGCCGCTGGAGCAGGCGATCGGCTTTATCGCCGTGATCCTGGCCGCGGGTAACGCGGCCGGCGGCTACGTGGTCACCGAACGCATGCTGGAGATGTTCAAGTCCAGCAAGGACGACAAGGGAGACAAGGCATGAGTCTGATCATCAACCTCGCCTACTTCGTGGCGGCGGTGCTGTTCATCGTCGGCCTGAAGCAGATGTCGTCGCCGACCACCGCCCGGCCCGGCATCATCTGGGCCGGTGTCGGCATGCTGCTGGCCACTCTCATCACCTTCGTGCACCCGGAGATCTCCGGCGGCGTGAACTACACCCTGATCGTTCTGGGTATCGCCATCGGCGGCGCGCTGGCCTGGTGGAGCGGCAAGAAGGTCCAGATGACCGACATGCCGCAGATGATCGCGCTGTACAACGGCATGGGCGGCGGCGCCGCGGCCGGCATCGGCGCAATCTACCTGCTGCAGGCCACCCCCGAAACGGTCACCACCACCGGCCTCGCCATCGCGGTGATCGGCTCGGTGATCGGCTCGGTGGCGTTCTCCGGCTCGCTGGTGGCCTACGCCAAGCTGCAGGGCCTGATGAAGAAGACCCTGAACTTCCCCGGGCAGCAGCTGCTGAACCTGGTGATCATCGCCCTGGTGGTGATCCTCGGCTTCATGATGGCGCTGGGCGACGGCACCATCGGCGGCGGCACACTGCTGGCGTTCTTCATCCTTTCGCTGGCCTTCGGTGTGCTGATGACCCTGCCGATCGGCGGCGCCGACATGCCGGTGGTCATCTCGCTGTACAACGCCCTCACCGGCCTGGCGGTCGGCTTCAAGGGCATCGTGCTCGACAACCCGGCCCTGATGATCGCGGGTATCGTGGTCGGTGCCGCCGGCTCGCTGCTGACGCAGCTGATGGCCCAGGCCATGAACCGGCCGCTGAAGAACATCCTCTTCAGTCAGTTTGGTGGTGGTTCCGCCGCCGCGGAAGAGGAGATCGAAGGCACGATGAAGGAGATCCAGGCCAACGACGCCGGGATCATGATGGCCTACTCCAGCAAGGTGATCATCGTGCCCGGCTACGGCATGGCCGTCGCCCAGGCCCAGCACAAGATCTGGGAGCTGACCGAGCTGCTGCAGAAGCGCGGCGTGGACGTGAAGTTCGCGATCCACCCGGTGGCCGGCCGCATGCCCGGGCACATGAACGTGCTGCTGGCCGAGGCCGGCGTGCCGTACGACATCATCTATGACCTCGACGAGATCAACGACGAGTTCAAGACCGCCGATGTCGCGATGGTGATCGGGGCGAACGACGTGGTGAATCCGGTCGCCCGGACCAACCCCGATTCGCCGATCTACGGCATGCCCATCCTCAACGCCGACGAGGCGCAGAACGTTATCTGCGTCAAGCGCGGCCGCGGTTCCGGTTTCTCCGGCATCGAGAACCACCTGTTCTATGCCGAGAACAACCGCATGCTGTACGGCGACGGCCAGAAGGTCGCCGCGGAGCTGGTGGCCAGCGTCAAGGCGCTCGGCTGAAGCTCGCGGCCGGAGGGCGGCATCGCCGCCCCTCCGGGACGCCCCGGACGGACCCGGAGACCCGGCCCCTGTGGCCGGGTTTTTTGTGCCGGCACGCCGTGCGCGGCCCGCAACTTGTACACAACCCCTACAGGTCCCGCGCTCGCCCGGCGACCATGGCGCACTTGCAGCAACGTGCGCTCAAACGAGCTTACATAATCTCGATATGTCTTTGTTTTTTAAGTTTTTCTTAGAAAGATGGTCATTCCGTAACCAATTTGTCATCGTCCGCGACAGTACAAGGGTTTAGGAAGTTTCCCACCGCTTCTTCCACAGAGTTATCCACAGGTTCTGTGGAAAACCTCGCCCCACCCACGGACTCGGGAGGCGTGGCCACGTCGCGTACACTGACCCCATGCCCGACACCCCCTCATCCACACCGTCCATCGTCCGGGTCGCCATCGACCGCCCGCTGGACCGCCTGTTCGACTATCGCACGCCGCCGGATCGCGACGTGCGGCCCGGCATGCGCGTGCGGGTCCCGTTCGGCCCCACCCGCCTGACAGGGGTGGTGATGGAAGCGGGGGTCACCAGCGAGATGGAACCCGAGCGTCTGCGCGCGGTCAGCGAAGTGCTGGACGCTACCCCGATCCTCCCCGACTCGCTGCGTGAACTGCTCGGCTTCGGTGGCCGGTACTACCACCATCCGATCGGCGAGGTGGTGCTGGGGGCCCTGCCACCCGCCCTGCGTCGCGGCCGGCCGCTACCGGAAGCCGCCACCCCCGAACCGCTGTGGGCGGTAACCGAGCAGGGACACCGCGCCCTGGCCGACGGCGCCGTGGGCGGCGAACGACAGCGCGCCATCCTCGCGGCGCTGGCCGACCCCGACAGCGCCCCCGGTGGTCGCCTCGATCGTCCGACCCTGGCCGGCATCCTCGGCCGCCGACCCGCCCCGCGCGAGCTGGAACGCCTCGCCGAACGCGACTGGCTGGAGTGCCGGCCCCCGGAACACCCGATGGACGCCCCGCCGGAGGCCGATAGTGCGGCGGCGCGACCGCTGACCCCCGAACAGCAGGCCGCGGTGGACGCGCTCACCCCCGGCGAAGCCCGCCCCCTGTTGCTGGAGGGCGTTACCGGGTCCGGCAAGACCGAGGTCTACCTGCGCATGGCGGAACGGGTCGTCGCGCGTGGCGAGCAGGTGCTGGTGCTGATCCCCGAGATCGCCCTGACCCCGCAGCTGGCGGCCCGTATCCAGGCGCGCTTCCCCGGCCGGGTCGCGCTGCTGCACTCCGGCCTGGCCGAGGGCGAACGGCTGCGGGCCTGGGCCAGCGCGGCGCGCGGCGAGGCCCGGGTGGTGGTGGGCACCCGTTCGGCGTTGTTCACGCCGCTGCCCGAACCCGGCCTGATCGTGGTCGACGAGGAGCACGACGCCGCGTTCAAGCAGCAGGACGGCTTTCGCTACAACGCCCGCGACCTGGCCATCAAGCGCGGCCAGCTGGAGGGCACCCCGGTGGTGCTGGGCTCGGCCACGCCGACCCTGGAGACCCTGCAGGCCGCCCGCCAGGGCCGCTACACCCACTGCCCGCTGCGCACCCGCCCCGACGGCACGGCCCCGCCGCGGATCGAGGCCGTGGACACCCGGGTCCACACCCCCGACGAGGGGCTGACCTCGCCGCTGCTGGACGCCATGCAGGCCACCCTCGCCGGCGGTCAGCAATGCTTCGTCCTGCTCAACCGTCGGGGCTATGCCCGCACGCTCGCCTGCGATCACTGCGGCTGGGTGGCCGACTGCCGCCACTGCGACGCCCGCCTCACCGTGCATGCCGGCAACCCGCGGGCGGTCTGTCACCTGTGCGGGCACCACGAACCGGTCCCCGACCGCTGCCCGGACTGCGGGGCCGAACTGGCCCGCCGGGGGCTGGGCACCCAGCGCCTGGAACAGGCCCTGGCGCGGCACTTCCCGCAGACCCCGCTGATCCGGCTGGACCGCGACAGCATTCGCCACAAGGGGGCGCTGGAGGAGGCCCTGGAGCGCATCCGGTCGCTGGACGCGGCGATCGTGGTCGGCACCCAGATGCTGGCCAAGGGCCACGACTTCCCGCGCGTGGGGCTGGTCGGCGTGATCGACGTGGACCAGGGCCTGTACTCGGTGGACCTGCGCGCCGCCGAACACACCCTGCAGCTGATCGTGCAGGCCGCCGGGCGCGCCGGACGCGGCGAAGCCGGCGGACGGGTGCTCCTGCAGACAGGGCACCCGGAGCATCCCCTGATACGCGGTCTGGACGCCGCAGACTACACCGCCATGGTGCGCCCCCTGCTGGACGAACGCGCGGAGAGCGGCTTCCCGCCCTTCGGTCATCTGGCCCTGGTGCGGGTGGAGGCCGAGGACGCGAACACCGCGGAAAACCGCGCCGGCGAGGTGGCCGCGCCCCTGCGCCGCGCGGCCGCGTCCGGCGTGCGCGTCCTGGGTCCTGCCCCGGCCCCGCGCCACCGCGTGAACCGGCGCTACCGCGAGCAGATCCTGGTGCAGTCCGGCGACCGCCGTGCCCTGCACGCGACCCTGCACCAGGCACGCCGGGCCTGGGAGGGGCTGACCCTGCCGCGCGAGGTGCGCATCGCCCTGGATGTGGATCCGGTCAGTCTCGCCTGAAGCCGCCCTGTTCGCCTGCAAGCAGGCGAACAGGGCGGCATCGAGGGCCCCAAGGGGTTAGAATACGCGTTTTGCCAGCACGGACCCGCGACCCTTGAAAGACACCCTGACCCAGGCCCTGGAAACCGCCCTCGCAACCCTCGTCGCCGACGGCCGCGTGCCGGCCGATCATGGTGTATCGGTGGAGGTCAGCCGCGCGCGCGACCGCGAGCACGGCGACTTCGCCAGCAACCTCGCCATGCAGCTGGCCAAACCCGCGCGCAGCAAGCCGCGCGACCTGGCCGAGGCCCTGACCGCCGCAATGCCCGAGGTCCCCGGCCTGGCCAGCACCGAGATCGCCGGCCCCGGCTTCATCAACTTCCGCCTGGCCGCCGATGCGCGCACGCAGGTGCTGGGGCACATCGCGGAACGGGCCGGCGATTTCGGCCGCTCGAACGCCGGCGGCGGACGCCCGGTGCAGGTGGAATTCGTCTCCGCCAACCCCACCGGGCCGCTGCACGTGGGTCATGGCCGCGGGGCGGCCTTCGGTGCGACGGTCGCCGACCTGCTGGACTTCTCCGGCTACGACGTCACCCGCGAGTACTACGTCAACGACGCCGGGCGGCAGATGAACATCCTCGCGGTCAGCGTGTGGATGCGCTATCTGGAGCGCCACGGCGTGGAACTCCCGTTCCCGGCCAACGGCTACCGGGGCGACTACATCTACCCCGTCGCCGATGCCCTGACCCGGCACATCGGCGACCGCGGCGTGCATCCGGCCGCGGACGTCACCCGTGACCTGCCGCCCGACGAGCCCGACGGCGGCGACAAGGAGACCTACATCGACGCGCTGGTGACGCGCGCGCGGGACCTTCTGGGCGAGGCGCTGTGGGACGAGTTCTTCGAAGGCGGCCTGAACGCCATCCTCGAGGACATCCGCGACGACCTGCGCGAGTTCGGGGTGGAATACCAGTGCTGGTTCTCCGAACGCAGCCTGGCCGACTCCGGCGCGATCGACGCGGCGGTGGAGGACCTGCAGGCGCGCGGCGCGCTGTATGAACAGGACGGCGCGCTGTGGTTCCGCTCCAGCGACTACGGCGACGACAAGGACCGCGTGGTGCGCCGCGAGAACGGCGACTACACCTACTTCGCCTCCGATATCGCCTACCACCGCGAGAAGTTCCAGCGCGGCTTCGAGCGCGTGATCAACATCTGGGGCGCCGACCACCACGGCTACGTCCCGCGCGTGCGCGCCGCCCTGCAGGCCCTGGGCCTGGAGGCCGACCGCCTGGACGTGCTGCTGGTGCAGTTCGCGATCCTCTACCGCGGGGGCGAACGCCTGCCGATGTCCACCCGCGCCGGGCAGTTCGTCACCCTGCGCGAGCTCCGCGACGAAGTCGGATCGGATGCCGCGCGCTTCTTCTACGTGCAGCGCCGCTGCGACCAGCACCTGGACTTCGACCTCGACCTTGCCAAGTCGCAGTCGAACGACAACCCGATGTACTACATCCAGTACGCCCACGCGCGCATTAGTAGTGTGCTGCGCACCGCGGGCGAACGCGGGCACCAGCCCGCCGCAGCACAGGCCGACGGCCTCGCCGAACGGCTCGTCGAGCCGCACGAGGACGAGCTGCTGGACCGCCTGGACCGCTTCCCCGAGGTGGTCGCGGCCGCCGCGCAGGCCTGCGAGCCGCACCAGATCGCCCAGTACCTGCGCGAACTGGCCGGTGGCTTCCACACCTATTACAACGCCGTGCCGTTCCTCAACGCCGGAGACGACGAGCTGATCCGGGCCCGCCTGGCGCTGGTGACCGGCATCAAGCAGGTGCTGGGTAACGGCCTGCGCCTGCTGGGCGTGCACGCCCCGGAGCAGATGTAACCCCATGGCCCAGGCCCGCAAGGTACGCCGCAAGCCGGCACAAAAGAAAGAACGCGGTCCGCTGCCCGGCTGGATCTGGCTGCTGGCCGGCCTGCTGATCGGGCTGGGCGTGGCCGCAGTGCTGTACCTCCAGGGGGCGGATCGCCCCGACAGCCTGAGCGACTGGCTGAGCGAACGCGATCGCCCGGCGGCCGAACCGCGCCCGGAACCCGTGCCCGACCCCGCTTCCGAACGCGAGCCCGAGCGCGAGGAGCCGCGCTTTCGCTATTACGAACTCCTGCCCGAGGACGAAGTCACGGTGCCCGACGCGCCCGCCCGCGACGATGCGGATACGGACGCCCCGCCCGCACCACTGGATACACCGGATGCCGACGGGCCGGTGGTGCTGCAGACCGGCTCGTTCCGGCGCGCGGAGCAGGCGGACGAGATGCGCGCCCGGCTGACCCTGCTGGGCCTTTCCCCCGAGGTCCGCGAAGCCGAGATCGACGGCGACACCTGGTACCGCGTGTACCTCGGGCCGTACAGCGATCCCGACCGCACCCGCGAAGTCCTCGAGCGGCTGCGCTCGGAAGGCATCGAGGCCCTGCGCCTGCGCGACCGGGGCTGACCATGGAGACCGGGGAGAGCGCCGCGCCGGATCTCGACGCGCTGTCCGCCGAAGTCGACGGTCTCCAGCGCATTGCCGAACGGCGCGACCTGCAGGACCTGCTCCGCCGCGCGCGACGCCGGCGCGACCGTGGCCAGGCGTTCGACCGCCTGGCCCGCAACCTGCAGCAGCGCCTCGCGACCGAACAGCAACGCGAGGCCGCGGCCGAGGCGCGTCGGCCGCAGCCCGTATATACCGGGGATCTCCCGGTGCACGCGGAACGCGAGCGGATCATCGAGGCGATCCGCACCCACTCCGTGATCGTGCTCTCCGGCGAGACCGGTTCCGGCAAGACCACCCAGCTGCCCAAGCTGTGCCTGGAGGCCGGACGCGGACGCGGCGGCCTGATCGGCCACACCCAGCCGCGGCGCATCGCCGCGCGCTCGGTGGCCGCACGCATCGCCGAGGAGCTGGGCACCCCGCTGGGCGAGGAGTCCGGCGCCGCGGTGGGCTGCAAGGTCCGCTTCTCCGACCGCACCGGGCCGGACAACTTCGTCCGCCTGATGACCGACGGCATGCTGCTGGCCGAGATGGCCCACGACCCCGAGCTGCTGGCCTACGACACCGTCATCGTCGACGAGGCCCACGAGCGCAGCCTCAACATCGACTTCCTGATGGGGGTCCTGCAGCGCCTGGTGCGCAAGCGCCCCGAACTGCGGGTGATCATCACCTCGGCCACCCTGGACCCGGAACGCCTGTCGCGGTTCTTCGACGACGCCCCGATGATCGACGTGCCCGGGCGCACCTACCCGGTGGAGCTGCGCTACCGCCCGCTGGAACCGGATGCCGCAGACGACGACGAAGACGGTGACGGCGGCGAACGCGACCTGTTCACCGGCATCCGCGACGCGGTGCGCGAATGCCGCCGCGCCGGCCCCGGCGACATCCTGGTGTTCCTGCCGGGCGAACGCGAGATCCGCGATGCCCACCGCGCCCTGCGCGGCGAGGAATCCGCGCCCGACACCGAGGTCCTGCCGCTGTACGCCCGGCTGTCGGCGCGCGAGCAGTCGCGAGTGTTCCAGGCGCACTCGGGCCGGCGCATCGTGCTCGCCACCAACGTCGCCGAGACCGCGCTGACCGTGCCCGGCATCCGCTACGTGATCGACTCCGGGCTGGCCCGGGTGTCGCGCTATTCGTGGCGCACGCGGGTGCAGCGGTTGAGCCTCGAACCGGTATCGCAGGCCGCCTGCGACCAGCGCGCCGGCCGCTGCGGCCGCCTCGGGCCGGGGGTCTGCATCCGCCTGTTCTCCGAGGAGGACTACCAGCAGCGCCCGGCCTTCACCGACCCGGAGATCCAGCGCTCCAATCTGGCCTCGGTGATCCTGCAGATGGCCGCGCTGAAACTGGGCGACCCGCGGCGCTTCCCGTTCGTCGACCCGCCGGATTCGCGCCTGATCAAGGACGGCTACCGCCTGCTGGAGGAACTGGGGGCGGTGGATGCCGGCCATCGCCTGCAGGAGCGCGGCCGCCAGCTCTCGCGCATGCCGGTGGATCCGCGTCACGGGGCGATGCTGCTGGCCGGCGCGGACCATGGCTGCGTGACCGAGACCGCCACCATCGCCGCGTTCCTGTCCCTGCAGGACCCGCGCGAGCGCCCCGCCGATGCGACGCAGGCGGCCGACACCGCACATGCCGAGTTCCGCGTCGAGGGCTCCGACTTCATGGGCATGCTGCGGCTGTGGCAGGCCTGGCACGATGCGCGCGAGGCCCGCGGCTCGAACGCCCTGAAGCGCTGGTGCCGCGAGCACTTCCTCAACTTCATGCGCATGCGCGAATGGCAGGAGCTGCGCAGCCAGCTGCTGCGCCTGGCGCGCGACATGGAACTGCACCCGGGCCGCGCGACGGCCGAACCCGAGTCCGTGCACCGCGCCCTGCTGAGCGGGCTGGTCAGCCAGATCGGGCAGAAGACCGAACGCGGCGACTACCTCGGCGCGCGCAACCGCCGCTTCCAGATCCATCCGGGCTCGGTGCTGGCGAAGAAAAAGCCCAACTGGGTGGTCAGCGCGGAGATCGCCGAGACCACCCGGGTGTACGCCCGCGAGAACGCGCGCATCGAACCCGACTGGCTGCTGGAGGTGGCCCCGCACCTGCTGCGCCATCATATCTTCGAGCCCCATTTCCAGCGCCGGAGCGGGCGCGTGGGCGCCTACGACCGCATCACCCTCTACGGCCTGGTGGTCGCGGCGAAGAAGCCGGTGGACTTCGCCCGCCACGACCCCGAGGAGGCCCGGCGGATTTTCATCCGCGAGGGGCTGGTCGGCGGCCAGCTGCGCACCCGTTCGCGCGGCGTGCGCGCCAACCGCGAGGCGGTGGCCGCGATCACCGAGGAGGAGGCCCGCGGCCGGCGCCGCGACCTGCTGGCCGAGGAGGACCGGCTGTTCGAGTTCTACGCCGCGCGCATCCCGGAGGACGTGCGTGACGGCCCGTCGTTCGAGCGCTGGGTGCGCAAACGCGAGCAGGAGGACCCCGATTGCCTGCGCATCGACCCCGCCGAGCTGCGCAACGAACCCGAAGAATCCCTGCCGCAGGGCGCCTACCCCGACCACCTCGAACTGGAGGGCCTGCGCCTGCCGCTGCATTACCGCTTCGAGCCCGGGCAGGAAGACGACGGGGTGACCGTGGACGTCCCGGTAGCGGCACTCAACGCGGTGCCGGACTGGCTGGGCGACTGGCTGGTGCCGGGCCTGCTGGAAGAACGGGTCACGGCACTGCTGAAGAGCCTGCCCAAGAGCCTGCGGCGGCAGTTCGTGCCCGCTCCGGACTTCGCCCGCGCCGCGCTGGCCCGGCTGGAGCACCGCCAGGGCCCGCTGCTGCCGGCGTTGGCGGAAGAACTGGAGCGCATGACCGGCACCGCCATCCCGCCCGATGCCTGGCGCCCGGACACGCTCGAACCGCACCTGATCCTGCGCTTTCGCATCCTCGACCCGGAGGGGCACGAGCTGACCGCCGGGCGCGACCTGCCGGCGCTCAAGGCCGAACTGGGCGGCACCGCGGAGGCCACCTTCGACCCCGGCCCGACGAGCGGCCCCCAGCGCGAGGGCATCACCGAATGGGACTTCGGCGCATTGCCGGAGAGCGTGGAACAGGAACACCAGGGCGCCCGCATGCGCGCCTTCCCGGTGCTGGTGGACCGCGGTGACTGCGTGTCACTGGAGCTGGAACCCGACCCCGCCACGGCCGAACGCCGCCATCGCGCCGGGCTGCGTCGGCTGTTCCTGCTGGCCCTGCGCCCGGCGGTGCGCGATCTCAAACGCCAGCTGCCGGACATGGACCGTGCCAGCCTGCATTACGCCACGCTGGGACAAGGCCGGGGTGAGGGCATCGCCCTGCGCGACCAGGTACTGGAGGCGGCGGCCGACCGGGTGTTCCTCGCCGACGCCCCGGAACAATGGCCGCGCGATGCCGAGGCCTTCGCCGAGCGTCTGGAAGCCGGGCGCAGCGAACTGGGCCCGACCGCCACCCAACTGGCCCCCCTGGCGGCCGACATCCTCGCCCGCTGGCACGACCTGCGCAGCCGGCTGCACGGCGATCTGCCACTCTCCTGGATCGAGGCGGCGCGCGACATCCGCGATCAGCTCGACGCCCTGGTCCCGCCGGATTTCCTGCTGAGCACCCCGCCCGACGTGCTGCCCGAGTTCCCGCGCTACCTGCAGGCCATCGACCGGCGCCTGGAGCGCCTGACCCGGGCCCCGGACAAGGACCGCGCCGGCCGGGTGGCGGTGGAACCGCTGTGGCAGAAGGCCCGCGACCTGCTGGAACGTCGCCCGGATGACCCCGATGTCCTCGCCTTTCGCTATCGCATCGAGGAGTTCCGCGTATCGCAGTTCGCCCAGGAACTGGGCACCCGCGAGAAGGTCTCGGCACAGCGCCTGGAACGCGAGTACGACACGCTGATCAAACGCTTTGCCGGATCTTTGTAGGCAACGGGAGGGGAGCGCATGCATGTGGTGGTCATCGGAGCCGGCGTGATGGGGGTCACCACCGCGTGGTATCTGCGCGAGGCCGGACTCGATGTCACCCTGCTGGATGCAGCGACGGAACCGGCGGCCGGCGCCAGCCACGCCAACGGCGGCATGCTGCACGCCAGCCATGCCGAGCCCTGGAACACCCCCGGCGTGGGCCTCGATCTGCTGCGCTATCTGGGGCGCGAGGATTCCCCGCTGCTGATGCGCCCGCGCGCCCTGCCGGGACTGGCCGGCTGGGGCCTGCGTTTTCTGTGGCACAGCCGGCGTTCGGCCTTCCAGCGGCACGCCCTGGTCAACGCCCGCCTGGCCGCCTTCTCCCTGCGCGAGACCCGGCGCCTGAATCGGGAACTGGCCGGCTCCGGCCTGGACTTCGACTTCCGCGAGTCCGGCATCCTCAAGGTCTTCCGCGACCCGCAGAGCCAGGCCCGCAATCGGCATGCGGCCGAGGCCATGCAGGACGAGGGCGTGCGGTTCGAGGCCTGGGAAACCGAGCAGGTGATCAACCGCGAACCGGCGCTGGCCGGGGTGCGCGACGAACTCTGCGGCGGGCTGTATTTCCCGGATGATGCCATCGGGGATGCGCGCCGCTTCACCACCGGACTGCTCGAGCTGGCGCGGGACCGCGGCCTGCGCTACCGGCCCGCGACACGCGTGCGGCGACTGCGCACGTTCCAGGGGCGAATCGACGCGATCGAGACCGATGAGGGACCAATCGCGGCCGATGCCTGCGTAGTCGCGAGCGGACACGAGGCCCCGGCGCTGCTGCGCCCGCTCGGGCTGCACCTGCCGGTGGCCCCGGTGAAGGGCTATTCCCTGAGCCTGACGATGGATGCCTCACGGCGACTGAACCTGCCGCTGATCGACGACGCCAACAAGGTGGTCATGACCCCGCTGGGCGATCAGCTGCGGCTGGCCGGCACCGCCGAGTTCGCCGGCACCGACGCGCGCATGGAACCCCGACGCGCAGCCAACGTGCTGGCCCAGTGCCGGCGCACGCTGACCGCGCTGCCGGCGGAGCTCGACCGCGAGACCATGGCCCCGTGGGCCGGGCTGCGCCCGATGAGCGATCGCGGTACGCCGATCCTGGGTCCCACGGCGGTACCGGGCCTGCATCTCAATACCGGCTCCGGGCACCTCGGCTGGACCTTTGCCTGCGGCGCGGCGGCGCTGGTGCGCGACGGCCTGCTGGGGCGGGCACCCGAGGCCTCGCTGGAGGACTTCCGGCTCTGAGACGGGCGCACACGGGCCTCAGTCGCCGACCGGGGCGAACACCAGCCGCAGCCGCGCGCCACCCAGCTCCGGCGCACGCTCGATCTCCAGCTGACCACCATGATCGCTGACCAGGGTGTGGATGATGCTGAGCCCCAGGCCCTGGCCCGCCGCCTGTCCGTCCGCGTCTTCGCGCGTGTCGGCCCGCTGGCCGCGTTCCAGGACCCGCTCGCGATCGGCCGGGTCGATCCCGGGCCCGTCGTCATCCACCGTCAGCACGGTTTCCCGCTCATCGCAGTGTGTGGTGATCCGCACCCGCGAGCGGGCGTGGCGCACCGCGTTGTCCAGCAGATTCCCCAGGAGTTCAAGCATCGCGCCCGAATCCATGCGCAGGGCACAGCCCTCCGCCACATCGGTCTCCAGCGACACCCCCTGGTGCTCCGCCAGCCGCCGCAGGGCGCGGCAGGTGCGCTCGATCACCGGGGCCAGCGGCTCGGGCGTCTGGAACGGCACCGGGCCCACCCGCTGGGCCTGGTTGAGCTGGTGCTGGACCATCGCCTGCAGGCGGTCGACCTGGCGCCGCAGGTCCTCGTGATCGGGGGCGTGTCCTTCCAGATTCAGGCGCAGCGAGGCGATCGGGGTCTTGAGACTGTGGGCAAGATCCGCCAGTGCGTTCTGCTGGCGCACCAGACGCTCGCGCTCGAAGTCGATCAGGTCGTTGATGGAACCGGTCAGCGCCCCGATCTCGCGCGGATACGGTCCCTCCAGATGCACCCGGTCACCGTGGCGCAGGGCGTCCAGCTCCGCGCGCACCCTGCGCAGCGGCCGCAGTCCCCAGAACCACAACGCCAGGATCAGGGCCACGATCAGCGACAGGGTCATGGTCAGCAGGCCCTGCCACAGGCTGTAGCGGTAGCTCTCAACCTGCTCGTCGAATGCGCTGCGATCCTCCAGCATCTGGAACACCAGCGGCACCGATTCGCCATCCAGCTGCCAGCGCACCGTCATGCTGTAGGCAAAGTATTCGTCGCGCGTCCAGTCATTCAGTTCGGTGGCCACCGCCGACGGCGAACGCCAGACGGTATCGCCGGCAGGCCCGAGGATGCGCGCATACAACCCGCCGCCGGGCAGCTGCAGCCGGCTCTCCGGCAGCATCTGCGGCACCCGCACGTCGTCTTCCGCGAGCACCTCGACCATGCCCATCAGCAGCAGCACCTGCGCCTCCAGCCGGGTTTCGGCCGCGTCCGCGGCATTGTCGCGAAAGGCGGTTTCCAGCACCCATGCGGTCAGCACCGAGAACAGCAGCACCACCGCCACCGCCACCAGCCCCATGCGCAGGAGTAACGGCGCGCGGGCGGCGCGATCGGCCAGGGAACGCTCGGCAAGGGCCATGGAGGGGCGTGACGTAACCGTTCAGGCGTCGGCCGAAGCGGCGTCGGGCTGCAGGGCGAAACGATAACCGCGGCCGCGCAGGGTCTCGATCACGCCCAGCCCGCCGTCCGGGTCCAGCTTGCGCCGCAGGCGCCCGATCAGCACCTCGATCACGTTGCTCTCGCGGTCATCGTCGTGCTCGTAGAGATAGTCGGCCAGGGCGTCCTTGCTCAGCACCCGGCCGGGCTGGCGGGCCAGATGCAGCAGCAGGCGGTACTCGAAGGTGGTCAGGCTCACGCCCTCGCCGTTCAGCCACACGGCATCGGAGGCGGTGTCGATCACCAGCGGGCCAAAGCGCAGCGCCTCGTGCCCCGACTGCAGGCTGCGCCGCGCCAGCGCGCGCAGGCGCGCCACCAGCTCCTCCACGTGGAAGGGTTTGGTCAGGTAGTCGTCGGCGCCTGCCTCCAGACCCTCGACCTTGTCCTGCCAGCGGTCACGGGCGGTCAGCACCAGGATCGGCAGCCGCGGCTTGTGTTCGCGGGTCCGGCGGATCACGTCCAGGCCGTCCATCCCGGGCAGACCCAGGTCCACCACGGCGATGTCACAGTTGTATTCGGTCAGCAGATACAGCCCGGTGTCGCCATCGGCGGCGGTGTCCACCCGGCAGCCCGATTCCTGCAGCTCTCCGGCCAGCTGGCCGCGCAGCGCCGAATCATCCTCCACCAGCACGATTCGCAGGTTCATCGCTGCACCTCCGTGCCCTGTTCGATCCGCAGCGTCCGGACCTCCTGATTCTCGGTCAGGATACGCACCACGAAGACCCGTACGCTGCCCTCGCCGTCATTTTCCCGGGCCGAAAGGATCCGCCCGGGATACAGCGCCTCCACCTGTTCGACCGCCTCGTCCAGCGTCCACACCGGGTTGCGATCCGCCCCGTCCTCGCGCGCACCGGCGCCCCCCGCCAGCAACAGGATCAGAAGGAACACCACGGGGGCAAGACGGGACATTCGGATTCCCCACACACTGGACAACATCAACAATCTCTCCCTGACTGAGTTCGACGGACGGTTGCAGTGCCAAGGGTATCCGCCTAGCCTGAACCGCATCTGAAATCCGCATGCGACACAGCCGAGCCACCATGTCCGAACCCAGCGATCTTCCCGTCGAACCACCGGCCGACCCCGAGGCCGAAATCCCCATCGAGGAGGAGGCCGGCCCCATCCGCTGGAGCGAGCTGATGCCCCATTTCGCCCGCGGTGTCGTGATTCGCGTGGCGCCCGAACTGGACCTGATCGAGGTGGCCCGCGCCTTCCGTGACGATGCCACCCACGAGGTCAGCGCGTGGCTGACCAGCGGCCAGGTGGCGCGCGCCTCCGACGAGGACGCCCGCCGCTGGACCGAGGCCGATCCGGTGTTCACCGCAATCGTGGCCGCCCCGTGGGTGCTGGCCCAGGAACGGACGACGGCGCATTAGGCGGGTCGGCCCTGATCGGCCGGAGGGCCGGCCCCCTACCCCCCGACCGTAGGAGGCCAGCCCTCTGGCCGATCAGGGGCCACCCCCGGCGCCGGATCGCGCAGGGGGCTGCGCTCCTACAAGCCCCCAGCCGTAGACATGATGGATTGACCTGCCCGACCTCGAGAGCGTGGGTTATGTTCTCGGGGTTGGGACAACCACCTTCAACACAGAGCCAATATCGAGGGGGCAGGTCATGAACCAGTTTAGCGCGGAAGGGATGAAGGATGCAGGGCCGGTGTCGGGTCTGGCCGGCGTGAGGCAGGCGGTGGAGCAGGCCGCCGATGTGTACGGCGTCTACATCGGGCTGGACGTGCACAAGGAGACGATCGCGGTGGCGGTGGCCGAGTGCGGTCGTGGAGCGCCGGAGTATTACGGCGAGATTCCCAACACGCCGAAGAAGGTGGCCCGGCTGCTCGAGCGGCTCAGCGCCCGGTACGGCGGC
>NZ_KE386771.1:62619-88847 GCF_000428605.1 Thioalkalivibrio sp. ALE19 | reverse complement strand
GGCTCCGGCTCGGGCTCCGGCTCGGGCTCCGGCTCGGGCTCCGGCTCGGGCTCCGGCTCGGGCTCCGGCTCGGGCTCCGGCTCGGGCTCCGGCTCTGGTTCGGGCTCCGGCGAGTTGGGCCAGACAGTACGGATCGTCCGATTGTCCTCTTCGGGCGGGTCATTTGGCCCCGCGGGGATCCTCACGGTGCCGCCTTCTTCGGGCTCAAACAGCCGACCATCAACATCCTGAGCGTTGTAGTCATCATCGTACCGAACCAGTTCATCGTCTCCTATTTCATGCACGGGGGCGCCATTGATCATCGTCTCTTCGTGATTTTCGTCGATGATCCAGGGGTCCCCTTCATTGAACTCGTCCGGTTGAGTTCCAAGGTAAGTCCGCTTGCCAGCGTGGAGTGTCAGTACCCCGTCGTCTCCCGTATCGACGGTTGAAGCATCGCGAAGAACGAGGCGGCCGTCCTCTTCGATATCAGCCTCGATAGTGATGTCTCCGCCCGCAGGTTCGCCGAGTGCCGATGCGTTGTTTCCGTTCCCATTGGACTCATCCAGAGTAAGGCTCGAATCCTCGATGATGATGTCCCGGGAAATATCCCCCGCCGAAGCCGGTAAGGGATTCGACCCCATCATTGCCGATTCCATCACCGGGCCACCTTCACGTCCGCGTGTCTCCATGAAAATAGAGAAAGCGGCCTCGACTTCGGATTCGCGCAGATAGAGGTCTTTCCCGTATGCAGCCAGTGATGTCATTCCTTTAGATTCGATGGAGCTTCCTTCGATCGAAACCTCGCCGAGGTCACTCCACGTTTGGGGGGAATCCGTCCATCCGACAACCTCTACAGAGTTGCTGGCGGTAATATCGGAGTTGGAGATGTCGACGCCCCCACCGAATATCTCGACAGAGTCGGCCTCTTGAATGGAGCTACCATGGATAGAAACCTCGGTTTCAAGAGGCTCATTCGGGAAGACGGTCTCGTTATCCGTGACGGTGATATTGCCGGACGCCCGAAGGTCGGAGTCTTCAATATTGACCTCGCGACCGAAGATCACGTCGTCGAAGTCATTGCTTGAGATCATGAGACTGGGGAAGGCATCACCTTCTTGCACGACTTCCCATTCGACGTTGTCGAAGGAAACCGATCCTTGTTCATTGACCGCCGTAGATTCACCGGTCGACTCGATGTCCGTGTCGCGAATATTCAATTCATGCAGAAAAGTGGAGTCGCCAACATCGTTCAACCGAATCTCGACTCGCGAGCCTTCGCCTTGAGCGAGGATCTCGGTGCCCTCGATTTCGAGGTCGGCACCGGGCCAGTTGACAACCCAGTCCCCGACGTTGTCCTCCCAATCCGAATCGGGTATGTTCAGGTAAACGCTGACGTCAGCGTCCTCTGTAATGAGGTTGGTATCCTGAATGGATGTAAAACCTCCAAACCACAGTGACGCACTGGTGAAAGAATCACCTTCCGATTCGGACGAGTCGTGCTTCGCGCGGCCGATAAACTCGCTACCTTGATCGATATCGCCAATCATCACGAAACCATCATCGTGATCGGTCCGGTAGACCACGTCCATGTTTACGGACTCGTTATTCCAGACATGGACCATCATGGGTGGACCACTGTTATCGCCCGGCCCAGAATCAGCGAGAGTTTCGACAGAAATATCACGCTCTCCCTTGGCTTCGATCGTCAGGGTCTGATCCGTGCCCTCCGCCATATCCACGTCATCGATTTCGGGTGCGACGAAGTGAACGCCCTGGTCGTCGTATTCATCGCCGGAGATGCCAACGTGGACGTCGGGCGCATTGTCGTCCGAGTCCAGTTGTCCGGTATGGCCCGTCATAAACGGAAGGGTTGTTGCGATATCGCGGTTCTCCGTGAGATCGGGGAGCGTTTCGTTGAACTCCGCAGCCACCTCCAGTTCCGGGGTTTCATCCAGTTCATCGAGGCCTTCGATGGTCACATCCGAGTCTACGGTGATGGGTGCGTCATTCAGGGTCGCATCGAGCGTCCCGTCCTCGATCTCGTGGTCCGCGGCCAGCCCGACGAAGTTGCTGGGCAGCACGGCGGAGCCGCCGATGTTGATCCCGTTGGGGTTGATCAGGGCCACCGGGGCAGCGGTCAGGTTTTCGATGGCTCCGTCGATCTGGGAGAGCGCCCCGGCCTCGTCGATGTTGACCCAGACGCCGGCATCGGCGCCGACGCCATCGGCGTTGAAGCGAACGGTGTTGTCTTCGCCGATGTTGAAGCCGCCTTCCCAGTCGATGGTCACGGCGCCATCCTGACCCAGCGCCTCGCCGCCGAGTTCATCGGCGAAGACATCAAGCACGGAGCTATCGACTTCGATGGTGCCGTCCGACCCGTTGATGAACACGCCGTCCGCGGGGAGATCCGCCTGGGCGGTCCCGCTGAGGGCGAGAAGCACACCCACCGCGAGAGGGCTCCACCGGAGCGTCGGACGATCCCCCTGGGTACCAACGGAGGAACCGTTTACTCGCCCGCCGGACTTCGTCCGCCGGGCCAGTTCCGACACCGCCATCCAGGTCCCGGTGTGTTCGTTGAAGATCGTCTTGAAAATGCGGTTCATGGGGATACTCCTTGCTCCCTGAGCGGTTGGTTACCAGCGCGCGATCAGATGAAAGTTCGCGCGGCCTGTGCCCTCGTCGGTTTCGATGTTGCGGTCGTTGGTGACCCACGCGTAGCCGAGTTCGCCGGAGACGTGATCGGTCAGGCGAATGTTCAGGCCGGCCTCGACGCTCTGGATCGACTTGCGATCGCCGACTTCGGGGCGTCCGGTCGATGCGTTGTAGCCCACGAACGGCCGGGCCTGGAACGTATCGCCACCCAGACGGGGAGACGCCATGCGGAAACCGGCGTATTGCCCGTCGGTTACCGAGGCGACGCCCTGGCGGTAGCCGTTGCCGCGATGCTGACCGCCGATGGTGAAGTCCCGAATGTTGGGGAGGGTGCCGTTGTTTTCCTGAAATCCGGCACGCAGGGAGAACAGCCATTCGTTGAGCCGCTGGGCGAGTTCGACGTCACCGGTCAATCGGGTCCAGCTGTTGTCGGGATCGCGTCCGAGGCCGAAACCGCTGGTTCGGGTGTCGAGGCCCTGTTCGAGACTGGCATTCCAGACCAGGGACAACGGAGCATCCGCTGGGGTATCGATGGAATGCCGCATTTCCATACCGGCTTCGAGCGAAGTGGTCCTCTGTTCGCCATCGAGTTCCACCAGACCGATATTGGAAACCTGACGGAACGTGTTGATCTGGGCATAGGGCTCCCAGTTGCCCTTCGGCAGACGGTAGCCCAGCGAGCCCCGATACACCTCGGAGTTCAGGTCGAACAGCGTGAGGTCCCCGCCCTGCTTCGATTCCGAGTAACCGAGTTCCGCCCAGAAAACGCCAACGGGGGTGGGATGCTCGCCCTTCAGGGAGATCGCGTCGTAACGACCGTCCTCCGCGTCGCTGGGCGTCAGGAATTCCAGCCCTCGCGAATAGGATCCGCTCCAGTTGGTGTTCAGTGCGGACTGCTGGAACAGTACGGTGGCGACGTTTTCGCCCGTATGGCGCCCGCCGTAGCTGGAAACCATCGCGCCGATGAAGTCACGGTCGGTCTCCTCCACCTCGGCTCGAACCGGGATCTCGCCGTCTTCAACCGCGCCATAATCGATGGACGGTTCGCCTCCGCGGGCTCGGGCCGCTTCATCCATCAGGGGCAGATTCCCCTCCGTTCGGGAAAGGTCCTCACCGAGATAGGCCTTGAGCGGACCTTCCGCGACATGATCGGCCTCGAGGATGTGGATCTGCCGCGCGTCGGCGTCCGCATCCGCGTAGAGATGGGGGTAACCCTCTTCCTGGAGCTGCTCCAGAATGCGGGTGAGTTCTTCTCTCGGATCGGCTTCATCGATGGATCGTGGGTAGTCGCCCAGTTCCATGTGATCCGGGTAATCCACCGACCAGCTGATCTCGTCGGCAACGGCCGGCGAAAGCCCAAGGGACAGGCCGAGTACAACAGCCAGCGGAGTGCGTTTCCATTGGTTCGGGTTTAGGTTCATGTGAACTCCTTTTCGCTTTGGTATTTCGGTTAAACCTTGGGGGCTTTGGCTCCGGGGAGATGCGTGCCGACGTAGCCGACCAGGATCCGGTCTTCGTCGGTGTCGTATTCGAAGTAGAGACGGTGGCTGTAATCCACGCTGAGGTGCGCGAACATTTCCCGAACCTGCTCACCGTCGCTGAAGCGTCGGTGTTTGCGATATTTCTCGTGGTTGCGCACCGTCTCGGATTCGTTGAAGGCGAGATCCCCGGGGAGAGACTGGATGACATCGTGATGCCGGACGCCCGGCGTTCGCATCAGGTCCAGACCTCGGGTGATCAATGGGTGCAGCTTGTTGATCAGGGTTCTTCCCTCAAGTCCCTCCGCGCGTTCCCGGGCGCTTTCCAGTCCGCCATCGAGGACCCGAAGACGATCCGGGTACAGGGCCTGCAGGAATTCGAGCGCCTGGATGGCGCGGCCATGCTCGACCCAGTGCTCGAACGCGGACTGGAGGGTGCCGGGGTCGGTCGTCTCCTGCCCCTGGTTGTCCAGCCGACTCCGAAGGGACAGGTTTTCGGACTCCAGACGGGCGACCCTTTGGCGGGCTTCTTCGAGTTCCTGCATCACGAGGGTCAGGTCCTGTTCGTTTGCCCCGCCCTGCCCGTTCGATTGGGACCCGCTGGCGGCGTCGGCTCCGTTCGCCGCCTCGCCTCCCGGGAGAGCCTTCCCTTCCGAGGCGGTTGCCGCATCCACGCGCCCGTCGTGGAGTGGATTGGGGGGCAGCACCCCGGGGTCGGCCAGGAAATCGCTCCAGCGTTCGACGAAGGCATTGATGGAGGCGTCCACCTCTTCCATCCGCTGCATGCGCTGTTTCCAGGGGCCGTCGAACGCTTCGGCTTCCGCGATTTCCTCGTGCATCGAATCGAGTTCGCTGAGGAACTGTGAGACCTGACCATGGAACTCCATCAGTGCGCTTCGGTGCGATTCGATCGTTTCCCGGTCATGCCGGTTGGCATCGAGGCGGCTGACCCGCATGCGCCAGGATTCATGCAAGCCCTGCACGGACTGGATCGAAACGCGGTCCGTGATTTCCGAGAGTTGCTGGTGGAGTGTTTCCCAGCCGGGCGCTGGCGGTTCCTGCGTGATGTATTCCATCCACTCGATGGCTTCCTCCTGCTGGTGGATGGCAATCCTCTCCACGTTCAACAGCGCATCGTGGAGGTAGGTGCGCAGCGTATCGGCATCGGCCATGGGCTCGGCCACCAGACGCTGGATCTGCAGATGAAACATCGGGACCGGGACGGGCACATCCATGGCCTTCGCCATGGGCAGCATTCGGTCGCGCAGGGAGGCGCCTTGCTCCTCGCCGTACCAGTGTTCCAGCAGTTCCGGCACGGCCCGGATGGCGGTCATCAGGAAGGTGCCGGAATGGAGGATGCTTCCCACGGCGTACACCGCCAGCGCCAGCTGTTCACGTTCGGCTTCGGTCAGGCTGTCCCAGTGCGTGAGATCCGAGGGGATGGTCTGGGCCTGGTGAAGCGTGCGTAGATCGGGCGTCGAAGTGACCAGCGCGGGTTGCGATTCTTCAAGACGAGCGGACAGATGCCGGGCGAACAACGCCGTACTGTAGATCGGTAGCAGGTGATCGAACGATGGAATCCGCAGGCGGTGATCGAATTCGCGCGGTTCCGGCGCCGCGCCGGATACGCGATCCGAGGGGCGGGCCTGAACCCATTTTCGGATCCAGCGGTATTCAAGGATCGGGGGCGGTGTTCCCCCTTCCGGGGTTTCGGCATAAAGGCGCCGGAGTTCATCCCGGCCGACTTTGACCCCATAGACCGATGACAGGGTGGCATCGGTATGTTTGGTGGGATTGAAGGATCGGGGGAACGGGCTGCCGCTGACCCGGTTGAGGATGCGCCGGAGTTCATTGTTCCCCACACTTTCGCGCAGGCGGCGAATCAATCGGTCGGCATCCTTCCCCAGCATCTGTGCCAGCTTGCGGCCGCGCCCTTGCGCCGAGATGGGGTGTGTGCCGAAAGCCCGTGGCATTTCCGGCAGCTCCGTCAGCAGCACATCCTCGACCCATGAGGGCACGAATTCGACACCCGGCTTCTGGAGATCGCCGGGTGTCGGTGCGCTTTCGGTGTGTATGGTGTCGCTGGAGGCATCCTGCGGATTCGAGAGCATGAACAGTTCCCTTGTTCGCCCGTTGGTGTGTCGGGGTCAGTGGCTGGAGGTATCGTCCATTGGCTGCGTTCGGCACGCGCGCACGGCGAACAGGCGCTGCAGGCGATCCTGCACCCAGAGCCCCGCGCGGCGGCCGAAGATGTGGCCGGCGATGTAGGTCGTGACGAAGATGACCAGGCAGATCATGTCCGCGGCCTTTACCGGCCGAGCCGGGCGTCGATGGCCCGGAGTTCAGCCCGAATGCGCTCTTTCTCTTCCTGGCGTTCGGATTCGGACATCTGGCGGGGGTGCGCCGCCCGTTCGCCGCCCCGGGCCGCCATGAAGTCCGCGCGATCCTCGGACGGACGCAGCGTTCCGGTCTCGCCGATTTCCATCGCCAGTTCTTCCGGATCCTGAGAAGGTACCGGCTGGACGTTGATGATCGGGTCATGGGCATCGACCCCGTCGATCGGTCGACTCTGGCCCTCGGCCACGGTCTCGGGCGGGGCCTGTTTCGTCAGCGAGGCCCAGCTGCCGGCGCGCACCTCTTCAATCCCGGGAAGCTCGATCATCGTTCCCAGCATCAGATCGTCGGGGTTGCCGTCACGGAAAGCATGCGGGTTGTGCCGCACGATGGCCGCCGCGATGTCGTAGAGATTGGCCGTCTCCGGGTCGTAGTGTTCCTGGGCGATGTCCAGCACGGTGTCACCGCGGTCGATGGGTCCGTAGGTCAACAGGCCATCCGGGTCCGGCGATTCACGGTTCGGGTCATGGATCGCAGATTCGGGCGTGGCAACATTGCGGTCCACCCGGCCGGTGGGGACCGGCTCCGGGATCGGCTCGATGGGGTCGGCCTGCTGCACGGCCGCCTCCGCCAGCTTGCGGACCTCGATGGGCTGACAGGTCATGTTGCCATCCACCCGCTCGCACTCCATGTACATTTCCCCGGACGGTGCGGCGTGCGTCAGTCGTTCACCGGCATCGGGGGCCACGGGCTCGAACTGGACCCTTTCGGGGCCGTAAGGCACGGGCGGCGTGTCGGTGGGCTCCTGCTGGGGCGTCGGCGCGTGCGGCGGCTTCGGTTCACCGGGACCATGCGGATGCGGCTGGGGCAGGGTGTGCCCGGGGCCGTCCCGGCGTGGCGCGGTGCGCGGGTCCGGGGCATCGGGACGCGGCTGGGCGCTCTCCGGCCGGCCGCGCTGATGCGGCGGAATGACCGGTTCCGGTGCCGAGGCCGTCATGTCCGGGGCCTCGCCCGCGGACCCCTTCGGCGGGTGGCGGTCCTGACCGTCAGGGTCCACGGGCAGCGGGGCCGGCGTCGCCACGGTTTCCCCGGCGTCATCCTGTTCGGCATCGAGATCCAGATCGTGTTCGTCCGCCAGCTCGCCCAGCGGGACGTGATCCTTTTCGCCTTCCGGGATCGGGTCGTAGCCCAGGGTGTCGCGGATGCGCGCGCGTTCGCCGGGGGATAGATCCTCGACCGCCATTGTCGCGTCCATCACTACATGGCGTTCGCTTTGCTCGAGCAGGCTTTGCTGGCGTTCGTCGTGGCCGACGGCGTAGCCGGCGGAGAACGCGAACATGATGCTCAGGGAAATGGTGGTGAGCTGGAACGGCAGGGTGCCGGCCATCTCGCGCAGGTTCATGCGTTGGGGATGCGGGTTGTGCTCCATGGCGTTCAGTCCTTTGCTTGCCTCGCCCCGATCCGGCGGGTCGAGTTATCCACATTTTCTGTGGAAAACCGGGGGTCAAACCCCGGGTTTTCCAGTTGAGCCAGTCACTTAGGTCACTGGTTAATTTTTGCTCACTTCGGTCCGGCGCTGTTCGGCGATTTCGTCGCGCGGGATCTCCACTTCGTCGCCGGCTTCGAACCGCAGACGCGCCTGGCGGCCGTTGGTGGACACCAGTGTAACGTGAATGAGGGTATCACCAACCCAGAGCTGGACGCCTTCGCCTTCGCGACGGCCCAGCACCAGGCCGCTCGGCTTGGAATCGTTGGGATAAGACAAAACATGACCTCCAGGTGTCATCGTAAGGACGCGCCCGCGCGGTCCGCTGGTGTTCACTGTTCATTTTACGGTTACGTCCGAACCCCCCGCAATCATCCGGGCACCCACAGGCGCAAAAAACCGGATGATCTTCACCGATTCACGCCTGCGGCCGGCCGATATGAATGGGCGTATGCGGGATGGCCGGTTCCGGGGCGATGGACCGATCGCTGCGTGGAGCGTGCGGACGGTCCTGACGTTCTTTCGGGCCCCGGTATTCCGGTGGCGCCTCGCCCGGTTCCATCGGAAACAGGAACGGGGAATGCGCGGGTTTCGCGCGCCGGGTCCCGTCCGGCCACACCAGGTTCGCCCGCAGGTGACGTTCCGGCGGGTAGGCCTGATACAGCGCGTAGGGTTTCAGCGCCGCCAGCTGTTCCAGTGCGAATTCCCGATCCTGCTCGTCCTGGAAGGTGGCCTCGATGATTTCGCGGGCCTGGTCCATGGACAGTTTGCGGATGGAGCGATGGGATCGTGCCCAGGTAAAACCGACCCGTCGCGGTTTTTCATCGAGCACCAGCACATGGCGGTAGGTCTGGCGCAGGCTGACCCGCACCTCCCCCGCTTCGCGCAGGATGTCCATAGCCCGGCTGCGCGCCCCGTGGTTGCCGTAATGCGGGCGCAGGTCGAGGACGTGCTGTTCCAGCCGGTCCTTGAGCGCGTTGATCTCCCGGCCCAGTTCCACGGCGGATTCGCTTACCCCGATCAGTCCGGTCAGCGTCTGGGTCAGGCTGTCTTCCCCGAACGTCACCGAGGTCGTCATCGAGGCCAGCGCCTCCAGGTTCATGTCATCCGCGGACCAGTAAAAACGCTCTTTGGCATCCCGCTGGATCGCCACGCGCAGCCGGGCCCGCAGACGCAAAAGACCCGCAAAGTCCGTCGCCAGTTTTTCTTCAATTCGGGCGGTTTCCGTCATCCCGCACCTCCATCGCCATGTCCCTGATCGGACCCGATAATTATACCATAGTTCACAGTTCCCCCGGGACGCCAGAACCCCACCCCGGGTGGCCCCTTCCGGGCGCGCCTTTCTTTCCTTTTCTTTTCTCACCTTTCCTATCACTTCCTGTGACGGGGCGGTGCGGGTCATCCCCTCAAGAAAGGGAGAAAAAGGGAGGGAAAGGAGGGGCGTTCGGGCGAAGCAAAAGCGGTTCGGCAAGGGAGGATGGGGCCACAACGAACTATGGTATAATTTGAGTGTTGAATTCGGGGTGGTATGGCGCGCGGCCGATCAGGGGTGGTAAGGTTTCTTCTGCTCCAATCGGGTGCGCGGACAAGCCGCAGGCCCTGGAAAGCCGAAAAGGAATTCGCGCGATGGCGGTGATTGACGGTCTCGGAAAACACTTCGTGATGTTTCAGCCGGTGGTGGGACTGCCGGCGAAAGAAGAACGGGTCGAATACTGGGAAATCCTCTCCCGGGCCACGACCCCGACCGGGGGGATGGTGGAGATGGCGGACCTGCTGGGAACGCCCCAGCGTATCCTTCAGGTCGATTGCGAAACCCTGCGCATCGCCATCCGACAGATCATGCAGGACGACAGCGACCAGCGGTACGGCGTCAACATCGGAGCCTCCACCCTGCTGAACCCGGAAGCCCGGGCCTACATCAACGACCTCGTCCGCTATCTGCCCCGACCCGAACGCCTGGTGGTGGAGATCACCGAGGACTTCCCCCCGGAGCCCGATCACATCGGCGCCATCATCCACGAACTGGAACGCCTGCACCTGTTCGGCGTGCATATCGCGCTGGACGACTTCGGCACCGGCGGCGCCGGCCTGGCGATCTTCTCCCGCCTCCCCTTCGACTACGTGAAGTTCTCGCCGCAGATCCACATCGGCAACGATCGCGGCCGCGTGCTGGTGGATTCCGTGATCCAGTCCGCGGAAAAACTCCACCAGCAGGATCGGTTCTCGCTGGTCATCGAGGGCGTGGAAGATCCCGCGGTCCTGAGCCTGGCCGAAGACCTCGGCATCAACCACGCCCAGGGATTCCTGCTCGGCCACCCGGCCATCGAACCCCGAAAACCCCGCATCAACGAATACGACCACAACCCGACTTCAAGGACACGGAATGTCACCGAAGAAAACGCCTTTTTCCGAGACCTGGACTGATCCAGCGCTGGGACGGGACGCCCCGACCCGCCTGCGGCTCGCCAACCGGATCGTGCTGATCCTGGGGGTCGCCCTGACGGCGGCCGGATTCTCCATGGGCGGCGGTTCCGCCATCCTTTTCGGCGTGGCCGTCACCGGCCTGAGCCTGCTGATCGCGGTGGGCCTGGAGCTGCAGGTCGAACGCGCCCGCACGATGTACACGATCGCCCGCTACGTCGAATCGCTGGACGAGGAAATTCGGACGGACGGCCATCCGCAGAACCATGGACCTCGCTGATCTCAACGAAGAACAGCGCCAAGCGGTCGAGTCCGAGGGACATACCCTGGTCTCCGCCTGCCCGGGGTCCGGCAAGACCCGCGTCCTCATCACCCGGGCGGAGTACCTGATCCGTCAGGATCCGCAGAACCGGGTGATCGCGGTGACGTTCAACTCGGAAGCGGCCACGGAAATGCTCCAGCGGATGAATGCGCTCGGGCTGCCGCAGGAACAGCGCCGACGATTCGATGCCGGCACCTTCCATGCCCTCGCCCTGCGCCAGCTGAAGGAAGCCGGCCTCGTCCGCAAGAACAGCCTGCTCAACGCCGGCGAATGGATCGCGATCCTGAAAAGCGCCCTCGAACGGGCCTTGAACGACGGCGCGGACCTGGCGGACTACAGCTACGACGATC
Organism: Thioalkalivibrio sp. ALE19; assembly: GCF_000428605.1. Taxonomy (NCBI): domain Bacteria; kingdom Pseudomonadati; phylum Pseudomonadota; class Gammaproteobacteria; order Chromatiales; family Ectothiorhodospiraceae; genus Thioalkalivibrio; species Thioalkalivibrio sp. ALE19. The sequence goes on along the minus strand of NZ_KE386771.1, from coordinate 77,822 downwards.
TCAGCCTGAAGATCCAGGGGCTCCAGGTCGAGGAAACCGAGCCCGCGCAGACCGGGCCGGACGATCCGATTCCCTACCTGTATCAGCTGTTCTCCCAGCAGAAAAAGCAAAGCGGGAAGATCGACTTCGCCGACCTGATCCGCATGGCCCTCAACGGCATGAAGGACGGGAGCATCGCGCCCCTCCCCTGCACGCATCTGCTGGCGGACGAGGCGCAGGACATGGACTGGCTGCAGCACGCATGGCTGCGGGCCATGATGCGAACATCGAAAAACCCGCAAGGCGCCTGGATTACGCTGGTCGGGGACGACGACCAGTCCATCTATGGCTGGCGCCACGCGCAGGGCTACGGCGGCATGAAACGGTTCGAGAACGTGGCCGAAGCCCAGCACGTCACCCTGCCGGTCAACTACCGCTGCGCCCCGGAAATCCTCGAGCACTGCCGGATGCTCATCCACAAAAACCCCGAGCGGGTCGAGAAATCAATCCGGGCCGCCCTGCCCCCGGGCGGGACGATCGAAATGATGGAACTGCCCAAGATGGGCGAGTACGAACTGATCGATCAGTGGCTGTTCAACTCGGACAAGGAAACCTCGATCGCCTTCATCACCCGCACGAACCAGCGCCTGAACGACATGCAACGACTGCTTCAGGAGACGGGGCATCCGTATATCCGCGTCGGGGGCGGCTCGTTCCTGGATGACGTGGACGTGGCCTCGGTTCACCGGCTGCTGCAGGCGCTGGCACTCGATCAGACCAAGCCGGCGGAAGCCCTCAAGCACATGCGTCAGGTGCTGACCTGGGGCGGCCTGCCCCACCGGCTGGTTCAGGAACACATCGCCAGCGCGACGCGGCCATCGGAACTGGTGGACATACTGCTGCAACAGGACATGCCGCCGGGGATGCACATGCCCTGGTCGCTGCTGGAAAAGCTGCAGAAGCTGTTCCAGCAAGCCCCGGCGCAACTGAGCAAGAACCGGAACTCACTGGCGATCCATCTGGCCGCCTCGATCGCGCAACCTCACGCACACGACAAGAAGCAGGGCGGCAAAAGGATCGAGTCACTGGCTCGGATCCTGGAGAAGACCGAAACCCGGAGTCGATTGATTACACGGCTGAACCGCCTGGAGATGCAGCTGCGCAACAAGGACGACAGCCCGCCGAACAAGGACAACCCGCCGCGGGTGACGCTGCTGACCGCGCACGCCAGCAAGGGCCGGGAGTTTGATCGGGTACTGATCGGCGGAGCGACCAACGAGGCGTTCCCGAACAAGGATTCCCCGATCGAGGAAGAACGGCGGCTCATGTATGTCGCCATGACCCGGGCCCGGGAACACCTGGTGGTCAGCGCGGATCCGGAAAAACCCTTCAGCCCGTTCATCGCCGAATCCGGCCTGGTCGCTCAGTAACATCCACCCCGAAAAAGAAAAGGGCCAGCGTGGAAGCCGGCCCGGTCGGGGTTGCTGCGATTGCGTCGGCGTCAGGTCGAGGTGGTTGAGCTGGCGGTGTCCGCCGGGGCGTCCGACGAAGGTGCGGGAGCGGTTTCGGCCGATGCTTCTTCCTCGGACGATTCGCCGTCGGCTGGCGGGGCCGTCGAGGCCTGACCGTTACCTTTCCCGTTGCCCTTCGCCGGTTTTTCCTCCGAGGCCGGTTCTTCCGGCGCCGCTTCCGCGTTCCCCCGGGAAGCCGAATCGGAATCGGACGCGTTCTTCGCTTGTCCGTTGCCTTTGCCCTGCCCCTTTTGCCCTTTTTGGCTGCGTTCCTGCAGCTGGGCGCGGGTCCACCCCCAGATGCTGCCGGAATCCACCAGCGGGTTGATGTTGCGTTCGCGGGCCCGATCCGACATCCGTTCGATGGCCCGGTAGAACTTCTCGAGCGCCCGCTTGTAACGGTAATACTCGGAAGCATGGTGCTTGTCGGAGATCAGGCCGTGCAGCCACGCCGCCGCGCGCATGGCCTCGTACCGATCGATGTCCACGATGATTTCCAGAAGCTGCTTGCCCCGGGGCGACTGGATGGACCCGTGGAAGTTCTGCGCATCGGCGTACAGGGAGTCGAAATCGAAACCGACCGACTCCAGCTGTTGTTCCACCTTGGCGATGCGCTCCGCCAGCAGTTCCGGGTTCAGGGTCTTTTTCATGTGGGTGTCGATCAGTTCCTGGAGGCTTTCGATGCGTTCCTCCGGAGTCGAATACTTCAGCCGCTTGGCGGTGAAGTGATAGAGATACCCCACCTTGGTTTCAAAAGGGTCGAGGATGTTGGTGGCCGCATCCATCCCCATGTTCGACGCCATCGGCGCCTGAATGGGCGTGCGCATGGTGGTCACGCCGCGGTCGGGGAACACGGCGGGTTGCGGCCGGTTGCGACGCCGGGAGTTCGGGGCGCCTTTTTTCGGGGGCGGTCCCGATTTGGCGGCTCCGTTGTTGCCCTTGCCCTTGGCTTCGCTTTTCGTTTCCTTGGGCTGGCTCTCGTTCGTGGGTTCCGGAGCCGGCGTTTCGGTCGCTTCCTGCGGATTCGAATTCGTTTCTTCCGTCATAGTCGATCACCGGGCACGCATCCGGCCGGGGCCGGATCGTGGTGGGACCGTTGAACATCCTCATTCAACCCTGCTGCCCGTTCCTTTTGCGCGCGATGGGGTCCCACCCATGGGTCGTGCTCCCATGGTAGGCCACCGCGCGCGCGAAAAAAAGACAGGGGGAAGGGTTTCGTTTCGCGCCCGCGAAACGGACCGCTTTGACATGGATTCCCGCTTGTGGTCCCATCAGGGGTAACACCGTTCCTCCTGGTTGAAGGAGGCAGTTCGGGGTTCTGCAAAAACCTTTCGATCGCCAATCCGCTCCTGCGCGACGGATTCGCGATCGAACCGGTGGACATCGTCCGCCAGGGAACGCACCTGCGTTCCGAAGTTCGGTCTCGACGCATCCCCTGCGTCGAGGTTCCACACGGGGTCAGCATCTTCCCCGTGTGGGGGAGTTTCGTGCTGGCCTCCTCGTTCAATTTTTCTGGAGGTGCAAAATGCACGAAACGATGGAAGCCTATAATTTCTGGTACACCCTAAGCTTTTTCATCATTATGGCGTTGGTGTTGGGGATTCTCTCCCAACCCATTGAGATGGGTAAGTCTTTCTTGGCCATAATCATGGCCATTTTTACTGTGGCCATGGCTCTAGTGAGCCTGACCTTTGCAGCCCTTCTGATGCCGTTCCGGGCTCTGGAATGGCTGGGGCGAAAAAAGAAAAAGGCCGGCGCCAGCAAGCCGGAACCGACGAAGTATGTCTTCGTCGGTTCCGGCGTTCGCGAGCTGGAGCACAAAAAGCCGCGCCTCGTGAACGGCGAGGCGCGTCGTTTGGAGAAAAAAGGGGAGGATTAGCCTCCCCCGGAATGCACCCCCCACCGGGTGCATTCTTCCATCGCCACCACCACGGCTGGCGGCGGAAGAATGCACCGGGCAAAAAAGAGGTACGGGCCCTCTATAAATAGTCCGGCGTGCCCTTTCGGCACATTTCACCCACTCGGGGATTCACGTTTCCCCGAGGGGGCGCGTGGATCTCCGATTCTTGAAGGAGAGTCGCTATGAAGCACGCGTCCAGTGATGTCATCCCGCTGCGGGATGACCACAACGACCGGGACTTCTTTTACAAGAAGGTCTCGGCGCGTCTCCCGGAGTTCTGGGAGAAATACCCGCCCCAGGCGTACAGCCTGACCACCGAGGTCAAACAAGACCCGGTGGGTGAGCCGGGCTTCGCAATGGTCGAAGCTCGGCTTGTGTCCGTCGACGGGCGGGTGATTGCGAACGGCTATGCCCGTTCGCCGCTGTCGATCCATAAGGATCTGGAAGCTCTCGAGACCTCCGCGGTTCAGCGTGTGCTGGCCCGGCTGGGCTTCGGGGGCGAGGTCCTGGACGACGACGAAGCCCGCGATCAGTCCAAACAGGGGCTGTCGCAGGCAACGGGGGGTGTGGCGCCGGATGCTGGCGGCAACTCTACCCCGAAGGAGGCAGAACCTGCCCCGGTTCAGTCGGCCCCGCAAGCCGGCAAGCCACCGAAGGAACCCATGGCGGTCTTCCCGGAAGACGATGGGGAAACGGATACCGTTGAGGAAACCGAAGAGGCCGAGGAATCGGCCTTTGCGGAGAACGAATCGGTGGAAGTGTACCCCGTCACGTCGCAGCCCGAATCCGATTCGGGTGAAGACGCCGGAGAAGCCGCCGCCGAGTCCGCCCCCGTGGCGGAAACGGATGGGGAACCGGAGACGGTTGAGCCCACTGCGGATTCCGAACCCCTTCCCTCGTCCGAGATGGACGAGAAGGAGGCCCGGAAGCTCGAGCGGCTGGTGGCACAGCTTCACCAGGTCGCCCGACAGGCCGGCAAGGAGCCGCCCGAGGTGAGCACGATCCAGGAGGCACGGGACGCCATCCGCCAGCTTCACAAGGAGCGGTGAGATGGTGATCCGGCCGACCAGCGCGCTCACGTTCGAGACCTGCCCCCGGATGTACTACTACCGGGAGGTGGCTCAACTGCAGGCCGAGACGGCGAGCGTCAACCTGAAGTTCGGAGGCTCCGTCCATAAGACGGTGACCGACTGGCTGACGGAAAGCGCACGCCGGGGCGTGTTCGATCCGGCGGACGGGGATACCCTCGTCCACCGGTTCCGCAAGGACTGGTCGCACATCACCCGGAACCAGGCGCTGGAATACTCCAGCACCATGGGGCCGGATATGGTCCCGAAGGTGGGTGAGCGGCTGGTCAAGCAGTTTGCGGAGCAATGGCCGCACTGGGGGCTGGGCATCATCCTGGACCATCAGGGCGAACCCATGGTCGAACGCCGGCTGAAGGCCGACATCGGAGGCGGGCTCATTCTGAGTTCGCAGCCGGATACGTTGGTCATGAGCCGGCAGCGCCAGGTCTTCCCCCTGGACTTCAAGACCGCCGCTTCTCCGTGTGAGGAGTGGTTCCCCGATGTGAGCGATCAGCTCACGGCCCAGCAGATCGTCCTGGACGCCCATGCCGAAGAACTCGGCACCGGGTTGGTCGATGAGGTGGCATTCGGGGAGTTGATCAAGAAGGCCATTCCGAAGACCGAAGGCCCGGGAAAGGGACCGCAGGTTCTCGCCCCGAAGAAGGCCCCCCGGCGGGATCGCCGGAAGGTCCGCGAGTATGTGGAGAAGATCCACTGGATCGCGGAGGACATCGCGGCCGAGCGTTTCCCCGCCCGGCCCGGTTCCGCCTTCAACTCCCCGTGCAAGATGTGCGACTACCGCCGTCTGTGCCACCACGACGATGACACCGGCCTGGTCCGGAAATCGTTCGCGGCGCAGAAAGCGGCCTGATCGCCTCTTGCCTTCATTCACCCCGACGGGTTCACCACACCCGTCGGGGTGTGGTGGGCCCTTTTGAAAGGAGGTCCACATGAAGTGTGAGAACTTCGAGCAACTCGAGCTAACGCTCGAGTTCCTGAAAAAAAAGGGTCGACCCAAGGGGGCGTCGGCCGAGCCCAATCACAATGACGAAGTCTGGACGGATGACGACATCCGGCTCGTCATGCAGGGCTTGCTGGAGGAGACCTACAAGGTCTCCAACCCCGAAAGGAGCAGGAAGGAACGGGAAACGATTCTTCGGTGGGTCGAAAAACCCATTGAGCCGGAAGGCAATCGTTGGCCGTTTTCCTTCCAGTCCTGTTGCGAGTTCCTGGGGCTCGACCCCGAAACGATGCAGCAGGGCATCCTGGAAGTCGCCGCCCCCGCAGCGGGAAGCGACAAAAATGAGGAACAGGCCAGCGTCGCCTGATCCCCTTTCATCCCCGACCGGGGCACCACGATTCCCCGGTTCGGGGGAGTGGTGCCCCTTTTTTTATAATCTTAGGAGGCATCACCATGTCGAAGCAGAACATTTCGGCCCGCGAGCTTTTCAAAAACGATCAGATCCCGGAACAGATCACCGTTCCGGTGAATGAAAACCCCGGGCCGATGGTCCCGCCCGTCGACGAGGACTACGAGTTCTCGACTTCCCTTCTCCGGGTGCTGCTGCCGTGGATCATGGCCGCCAGCGCCGAGTGGCCCCTGTGGCTGGTCGGAGAAAAAGGAGTTGGGAAGTCCTCCCTTCCCCGGCAGATCGCAGCCCGGTTGGGCATCCCGGTCTACTCCATGTCCGGCAACGGACGGATGGAGCTGGACGAGCTCTTCGGCTCCAAGGACCTCATCGACGGGGACACCCTCTTTTCGTACGGGCCTCTCGCGGAGGCCTATAAGTACGGTGGATGGTTCATCCTCGACGAAGCGGACCTGATCGAGCCGGACATCCTGACCGGCCTGAACGGCGTGATGGAGCATCAGGCCATCACGCTGCCGAATGGGGAGGTGATCCAGCCTAACCCGGATTTCAAGTTCATTCTCACCACCAACACCAATGGCGGTGGCGATGAGTCCGGGAACTATGCCGGGGCCAAGATCCAGAACGCCGCGTTTCGTGAGCGTCCCTGGATGGTCCAGGTGGATCACGCGCCGCGGCATGTGGAGGAGAAGATCCTTCGCAAGCGGTTCCCCGACCTGCCCGACGAGACCCTGGACAAGGTTCTCAACGTGGCAGAACGCGTCCGGGAACAGGCGGCATCGGACGGCGCCTCTCCTCTGGAGACGTCGATGTCCACCCGCGTTCTGAAGAAGTGGGTGGAAGCGATGCAGCTTCTGGCCGGGGTCGTCAACGAGGGCAAGAGCCCGGCGCTGTATGCGCTGGACATTTGCCTGGGGAACGGGTGTCAGCCCGAAACCCGGCAGGCCCTGCGGGACATCGCCAAGATGGAGTTGGGCGATGACTAGGCTCGGTGAATGCGGGCTCCGCGCCCTGATCCACCGGGACGACCCGAGCCGGGGCATCCTCTGGATGTACCACGGCGAATCCGGATCGTTTTACCGGGCGGAAGGGAAGGCCACCATGACCCGCCCGCGGGTTCAGGTCTTTCCTGAAAACACCCTGTCTCCGGACAGGGTGGCCCGGGATCTGGAGGAAGCCAGAGGTCGGGGGTTTCAGGACGATGGTGCGTACCAGGCCGAGCGGATGATCCCCAAGATCCTCTCCGCCGGTTCCTGGCCGGATTTCGATCAACGGGTTTCCCAGATCGATGTCCAGCTCACCCCGTCCATGTTGGAGCCGATGGAAACCCTGGGTGCGTTCATCCGGGGTTACGGTGACAACGACACCCTGATCTTCCACATCCAGCATCAAATCGGCCAGCACTGGTTAAAACGGCATATCCATTCCGTGGAAGCCAATACCACCAGTGTCACGGTCGACCCCGCCCGAACATTCGGGATGGGGGTCATGGCCTGGCTGTATTTCCGGGGTGGCATCGAGGGGCAATCCCCGTTCCCGCCCCGGGATACCCCCGGGTTCCGGATCTACCCGGAACTGGAAGACATCGGGAAATGGCCTGCCGCATCGGAAGCGATGCAGCAGAGCGCAGCCCCGATCTTCTGAACGTCGGCGACCCGCCGGTTTTTTTCTTAACCAACGGGTGCGCCGACGGGCGCACCCTCTTTCCCCTGGAGGAAATGTCATGCAGCAGCAAATGAGTGAGTGCGCCCTGGTGGCGTTGGAAGTTTCCATCCCCACCCCCGGCCGGAAGGCCTCCAAAGCCGACTTCAAGAAGGCGGCACCGGATTTGCCTCCCGAGGCAATTTCGACCATGGGTGCTTTCCGGATTTTCAACCCGAAAGCCATCGCTCCGCTCTACAACCTGAAAAGGGAAGCCGAGCGGGCGATCGCCAAGGTCGGCATTCGCTTCGGGAAGATGGGGCGTGTGATCGCGCCGGACGACATTGAAGCGGTGGAAGCCGAGCTCAACGACATCCGCGATCGTTTCTTCGCCAAGAAGGCGGAGATCATGGCCGATTTTGCCCATCAGCAAGAGGCATGGATCGAGCAGTTCCCCGAGTGGGAGGACGTCCTTCGTAAGAAGATGGGCTCCCCTGCCGAGATCGGTGACAAGATCGGATTCAGGTATCAGATGATGAAGATCCAGCCGGCGGGCACGGGGGATGCCGATACGGAGGAAACCATCACGGGCCTTTCCGGGCAGCTGCTCGAAGAGATCCATCAGGATGCTTCGGAGCTGATGGAGAACTCGTTCATCGGCCGTGAGCGGGTAACCCGCAAGGCGCTTCGGCCGATCAAGGAGATGCGGGAGAAGGTGAACCGCCTGATCTTCATTTCTCCGAAGGCGATGATCCTCCGGGACACCATCGACCGGGTGCTGAATGCCTGCCCGCCCCCGAGCGAAGGGCGGCTGACGGAGGAGCAGACCGACCGGATCCGTTCGGCTCTGCACCTCATCGCGGACAAGCCCGCGCTGACCACCCACATCGAACGTGTCTTCGAGGCGCGTCGTAACGGCACTGTCTCCGTGGAGGACGAGGAGGACTCGGACGAGGCCCCCTCCCCTGACGACGAGGCGGTGATTTCGGGTGAAAGCGCGGATCCCGTGGAGGAAGCCGATTCCGTGGAAATCACGGAGGAAGCCGATGACACGGCCGCGCCCAACCCGCCGGAGCCCGAGCGCCCGGCCGTCCCGATCTTCTGATCGGCATCTTCCCTCCGCCAAGGGAGTCTTCTTTCTGAACACGGGCACCCTGGCGGGGGTGCCCTTTTTTTGGAGGTTCCCATGCAAAAGGGCATGAATCAAAAGGCCGGGCGTTCCCGGCTCGAACGCAGCTTCCACATTACGGCGGAAGCTCTCGCAAACCGGTCGGGCATCCGAGTGACGCACGGCGGGAAAACCGCCTATGCCAAACCCGGCGGGCGGATCAATCTGCCCTCTCTGCCCATCGAGTCGCCGGAGGCGCACACCCTGGGGCTTGGGTATGTGTCCCACGAAATCGGTCACGTCAACGTGACGGATTTCGACGCCATCAGGAAGGTGAAGCGCCGGCCGTTCAAGAAGCGGCTCCTCAACATCCTTGAGGATCACCGCATCGAAGGATATGCCATCCGGACCTGGCCCGGCGCGTTTCGGGTGCTGCTGGACACTCGGGAAATCCTGCATCATCAGGGGAAACTCGGGGCGGCACATCCGGAGCACGGCATGGCCGGTGTTCTGCTGAATGCATCTCTGGCGATCCTGAACGCCCGTCTGTATCAGGACGGGAACAGTGATCTCCTGAAGGATGCGGCGAATGCCAGCGAGACCGTTCTTCTGCAGATGTTCCCTGAACAGGGGCCCGCTTGGCTGAACCTGCTCGGGGAAGCGGATTCGCTCCATTCGACCCACGAGGCCTTGGATCTGACGGAGCGCCTGTTCGACCTGGTCGCGCAGGAGAATCCGCAGCCGAAATCGAATGATGACGGCGATCTGAAGCCCTCCGACTCGGAGGGGTCGGAAGACGAATCCGAAGAAGACTCCACGGATCAATCCACCGGGGGCGACTCCGGGGATGACCCCGAGGATGAATCGGACAAGGACGACGGTGGGGGTAACGCCAGCGACGAGTCCGACGAGGATTCGGATGAAGGCTCCGAAGACGAGGCCAACGACGGCGCTGACGCCGGGGATGAATCCGAGGACGAATCGGACGAGAACGACGGTGGGGGTAACTCCAGCGACGAGTCCGACGAGGATCCGGAAGATGAATCCGGCGATGGCGGAAAAGGTGACGCCGACGACGATGCCGAGGAAGATTCGGAAGACAGTGCCGGTGGAGATAACGCCAGCGGCGAGTCGGAAGATGAATCCAGTGAGGATTCCGCCGGGGAAGATTCCGGGGATGAATCCGGCAACGAAACCCAGTCGCAATCCGGTAGCGATGAATCCGGCGATGGCGCCGGAGACATCCAGGATCAACTGGACGAAGAGGCCGAAGACCTCGACTCCTTCGATCTGGGCGATTCACTGGGGAAAAGCATCGAAGAGAAAAGCCACCGGGCCAACCCGGATCAGGTGCCCTCGGAGATGATGGCGGTACAACCGTCGGATAAGTCCAATCCGGAGACGTTGGCTGAGAACGCTCGAGCCGCCACCACCGCCCTGCGGATGAAGATGCGCACGCTGCTGGAAAGCGTGAACTTCGATCGCCGCAGCACACGGCGGAAAGGCCGCAAGATCCGTTCCCGTCATCTGGCCCGCGCGGGCATGAATGACGACCGGATCTTCGAAAAGCGGACCACGTCTTCCACCCCGAACACCGCGGTGGAAGTGCTGGTGGATCGGTCAGGTTCGATGATGGGTGAAACCATCGTTAAGGCCATGACATCGGCGTATGCGTTGCAGTCCGCCCTGGAAGAAACCAAGGGTGTGACGGCGCAGACCACCACGTTCCCCTATCCGTGGGGAGACGGTGTCGGGGTCATCGTGCCGTTCGGCAGTCGGGCCCGCCCGAATGTGTCGCGGTTCTGGCCCTATAGTGGAGGATCCACGCCGATGGGTAGCGCCATGCTGCGAAGCGGCATGAACCTCGTTCAGCGTTCGGAGCCCCGGAAGATCCTTCTGGTGCTCACCGATGGCGAACCGAATTGCACCCCGTCTGCGGAGCAAGCCATCGAAATGGCTCGTGAAGCAGGTATCGAGGTGTTTGGGATCGGCATCGGAGATGACGTGAACGTTGAGGAATTGTTCGGCGATCGCTGGGCCGCCCGGGTCCATGACCTGGGAGACCTGGCGCCGGAGATGTTCCGCATCCTCCGGAAGTCGTTGGCGCAAGCCGCATAGTCGCACCTGCCAGGGTGCTTTGTGATTCAACAGAGCACCCGCTGGCACGGGTGCTCCTTTTGAGCAGAAAGGAGGAAACCATGGAACGTCCGTACAGGATTAACGCCCAAAAGCTGAAAGAGGCGGCGGCTGGGTACTGGCCTGCGATTTTCGCGGACCTTGCCCCGCAGTTGCGTACGGCGGTGGAAAAATCGCAACAAAAACGCAACCCCCCGCATGTTCCCCGACCGGACCATGCCGGGGGAAAGGACGGTTTCCGGTTTCTCAAGGACTGGCAGGAAACCGGGGCGGCCGTGCTCAACCAGACACTGGACCAGCACGACGCGAAGCTCGCCAAGCAGGGCAGCCACGGGTATGTGCTGACCGGTGGATTGGACACGCTGATGTGGGTCAACCATTGGTCGTTTCCCGAAGCTCTCCAACAAGTCAATAAATGGCTTGGCGGATCGGAAGAGGAAACCGTCGAGGTCTCCGAAGCGCAAAAGAGGCGAAACGAGGAAATCGCTCGCCAGAAAGCCGAGGAGAAGCGTAAGCAGGACGAATACACCCAGAAACGCCTGAACGAACTGTGGGGGCAGAAGAGTATCGCCCTCACGGATCCGGGCGGTTCGGTGGGTATCGCCTACTTCCAGAACCGCGGCATCCATCTCCAGCAATGGCCGGATGTCTGCCGGGTCGTCCACGACCTGACCTACTACTGCGGTGAGAGGGAAGAGTTCACGGGGACCTACCCCGCGATCGTCTCTCTCTTCTGTCAGCATGACGGTCAGCCGGCCACGCTTCATCGGATCTTTCTCGAGCAGGACGGTTCCGACAAGGCGCCGGAACAGACCAGCAAAAAGCTGGCCTCCTATCCCTCGTGGAAAGACATCCGGGGTGGCGCTATCCCGCTGTTCGGGCCCCGTCCGGGCGATGGGGACCTGCATGTCGGCGAAGGCATCGAAACGATGCTGGCCGTGCGTATGGCGCTTCAGGAACTGGCGGTCACCTGGGCCGCCGGAACCGCCGGCTCGCTGGCAAGCTTCACGCCCCCTTCGTGGGTCAAGAGGCTTATCATCTGGGCGGATCTCGATCTATCCCAGACCGGCGAACGGGAAGCGGATACGCTGGCGCGGCGCATGGCGGAAATCGGTCTTCCGGTCTACGTCATCATTCCGGGGGATCAGCCTCCACCGGGCCAGAAAAGCTACGACTGGCTGGATGTGTTGCGTGATTATGGCCCCCAGGCCATCGCCTACGCGCACCAGCAGTTCGTGCCGGAACCCCGGTAACACACCAACCACGCCCCTCTTCGGATGACCGAAGGGGGGCTTTTTTTTGGGCGCGAAACACGGCAGAGTAGAAGGCGCGAAAAAAATCGCATAGGCCATCGCCGTGTTGCACAATGGAATGGCAACAAATGGCAGAAAGGAGTCCAGTAATGGCTGTAGCAGAGCAAGAGAAAGCACGGGGAGCGGAAGGCGCACAATCGAATCCGAATGCCTCGGGGTACACACGCCCCAACACCTTCGGTGAAATTCGGGATCAGCTTCGCAAGAAGGACATTCCGGCGCCGACCAATGACGTGATCCGGAAGGCGTTTGAAACGCACGGACGGGATCTCATCCTCCAGGCACTCGAGATTCTTTATACGAATCCTGACCGTGCGCCGGATGCGCGAAAATTCCTCGCGGAAAAACTGGCGGCCGGAGAGGAAGGCCCCTACGCGAACGGAGACGACTCAACCCCCGAGCCAGAAGGATCAAAGTCCGACCGGCAGACAGTGGATCGTGCTTCAGGCAAGCGCCCGCAGGATCAACTGTCGATTCACGTCTACGGTGGGAAAGGTGCCCTTTGCTTCGAAGAAAGCGAAACCCGAAAGTCCATCCCAACCGTGATGATCGATGGAGCGAAGGCCCTGGGCGAACGTAAATACGACTGGAGCAACAAAACGTCGGTTCAGATCACCGTGAAGGAGCTCCCCGAAGTCCTGGCGGTGTTCGCCGGGATTCTCCCCTCCTGCAAATTCGATTCGCACGGCGACAACAACGACCGTGGATACGAATTCGAGCGGCAGAACGGCGGGAAGATTTTCGGCAAGGTCTTCTCGAAAGGTGGCGTTGTCGCGGTGCCGATCCCGCCAGCCGAGGTGTTCTACGTAAGCCGTCTGCTCCTGATGCAGCTGCAGAAGGCACAGGCGGACGGGCTCGGAGCCAACGATATTCTGGCCCTGATGCGGACGACCTACAGCGCCATGAACAAGTAATGCACACGCTGAGCATCGCCAACCAGAAAGGCGGCGTCGGGAAGACGACCATCGCCACGAACCTCGCTCACCGGGCGCGTGAGCGAGGGTTTCGGGTGCTTCTGGTGGACATGGACCGTCAGGCGAGCCTCTCCATGTCCTGGGGCGTTTACGGCGACCAGTCTTCCCGAGATCCGGACGGACTTGGGCGGTCCGCCCTGCTCTTTCGGGAAATCCCCCCGGAAGGAAGGATTCAGCCGGCGCCGATCAATGCAAGCGACGGAGTGGATATCTTCCGGGCCACACCCGCGATCGCCGACCTTTCGGAAGCCAGCCGCTCCATGATGGAAGCGCCTCGGAATAACCTTTCCCGGTTTGAGGGCGATTACAACCTTTGCATCGTGGACACCCCGGGCGCCCTCGGCTTCAATCCACCCATGACCATCGGATCCCTGATTGCTTCGGATTCGGTGATCTGTCCGTTTTCCGTGGGATACTACGAAGCTCAGGCCCTGCAGGAGCTATGGGCGTACCTCCGGCGCATCCGTCGTCAGGGGTACAATCCGAATCTGAAGCTGTTGGGACTGTTGCCCAGCAAGATCAATATGCGCAGCCGCGAGGAAACCGCGGCGCTCACCCAGATTCGATTTGCTTTTGGCAACATCATCTTCAGTCATACCCTGACCGAACGCGCGGCCGTCAAACAGTCGATCATGAAGCGACTGTCGGTCTGGACGAAGCCGAATGGGAGCAGCCATCGCAAGGCCGCCCAGGAGTGGCGGGAGGCGATGGACGCCATTCTGGAACAGACGGTCGGAAACGGATTGCTTCTGGAGGATGCGAAGAGAGCGGCACCATGAACCCATCATCAACCTATGGAGACCTGATCGATATGCTGAACAGGGACGAACTGCACGACCTCAAGGAAGACTCGAGCGAGGGTCAGATGACGACGCTCCCGCTGTCGGAACTTCGCGAATCCCCGCAGGTGCGCAAGGAATTCGAGGACGACGAAAACGATCTGCGCAGCCTGGCGGACGATATCGCACAGCGTGGCCTCATCCAGCCCATTACGGTTCGGCCTCACCCTGACGGTGAAGGCTACGAGATCATTGCCGGCGGCCGCCGGTTCCGGGCAAGCCGGCTGGCGGAGCGTGAACGGGTACCAGTAATCATCCGGGATGTCGGGGACGAAGAAGCCCGCGAGATCCAGATGTCCGAGAACATCCACCGGAAGAACCTCACCCAGATCGAAGAGGCTCGCCATCTGAAGAAGGATCTCGATGATCTGGGCGGTGACCGGGACGCCCTCCTCCGGAAATACAATAAGAATGGCTCCTGGCTCACCAAGCGGCTTCAGCTACTGAGTCTCGGACCGAACGCCCAGCGCCTGCTGGACGAGGACATCACGGCTGACCTGGAGGTCATCATCGGCGTCCGAGGGATCGAGGAAAAAGCCCCCTCGATGGCCGAAGAGGTTGTTCACCAGATCGAGAATGCGGATCGCGAGACGAATCTGCGCAAGCTGGTGGCCGAGACGAAGAAGCAAGTCCCGAAGACCACCGGGAAGGCGCCCAAGAAGAAAAAGAACTTCAAGCCGAAGCCGGCGCGGATGCCAAACCCCACCCGCAAAACCCAGCCGATCCACACCTTCCACCAGCTCGTAGTGAACAAGAAACTGAGCGGGGAAGATGCACTGAGCCGCATGGACTTGGACGAACGGGAGGCTCTGCAAGAGACGCTCGATCACGTCTTTAACGAAGCAAAGGCGGCGGAAGACCCCGAGCAGCTTCTTATCGACAAGTTGCGGACCCATGAGATGGCCGGGGGTGGTGGCGTTCTCTCCTTGGCGCTTGTCCGAGGGATCGCCAGCAACGAGGATGCGACGCCGTTGGAAATCGTTCGGAAGATCCCCAAAGGCGGCTAACCGCTCTCAATTCGTTGCATCGCAAAGGCGCCCTTTTGGGCGCTTTTTTTATGCTCGCTCATCACGCTCAAGAAGCCTCCCGGGGGGCGCCAAAACCGATAGTATCGCCGCGTTTCGCGGGCGCGAAATGAACCTTCGCCGGATCCATTCAAGGCCGTTCGGGGCTTGTTTCGCGGGCGCGAAATGGACCCTCGCCGGGTCGATTCAAGGGTGGTTCGGGGCTCGTTTCGCGGGCGCGAAATGAACCCTCGCCGGGTCGATTCGAGGGTGGTTCGGGGCTCGTTTCGCGGGCGCGAAATGGGCGCTCCACGGGTCGAATTCAGGGGCCATCGGGGCGCGTTTCGCGGGCGCGAAATGG
>NZ_KE386771.1:0-62447 GCF_000428605.1 Thioalkalivibrio sp. ALE19 | reverse complement strand
CAGGGGCCATCGGGGCGCGTTTCGCGGGCGCGAAATGGACGCTCGCCGGGTCGGATTCAGGGGCTATCGGGCTCGTTTCGCGGGCGCGAAATGGACCCTCACCGGGTCGAATTCAGGGGCTGTCGGGGCTTGTTTCTCGGGCGCGAAATGGAGCCTCGCCGGGTCGAATTCAGGGGCCATCGGGGCTCGTTTCGCGGGCGCGAAATGGGCCCTCTCCGGGTCGATTCAAGGGCCGTTCGGGGCGCGTTTCGCGGGCGCGAAATGGACCCTAGCCGGGTCTATTCGAGGGTGGTTCGGGGCGCGTTTCGCATGCGAAACGACGGGGTTCGCGCCCCCCTCTAAAGGTTGTCCGATCGATTCTCTAAAGGTTGTCCGACGCATTTTGCCCCGAAACGGGGTAGTGAAATTGGGGGCCGGGGTGCAGGATAGAAGTCAAGAGGTAAAGCAATCCATGTTTCTACCGAGTATTCGGTAGCAAGATGACTCGGATTTGGTCTTCGGTAGAAACATGGATCGATTTAGAAGACAGCAAGGCCATATCGTTCGGGAGAATGAAGCTCCATGTTTCTACCGAGTATTCGGTAGAAACATGGAAGAAAAAGGCCAAACAGGGGCGATATGGCGCTTTTCTTCGGTAGCAACATGAGTCATGTTTCCCCCTGGTTAATACGGGGGGATGGCGGTCAAAAATGGAGGTGCGATTCATGGAAGTAGAAAAGAGGGTTGCAGACATTGAGAGGGAGTTGGATGCCTGGGTGGAGGATCTCCGGGCGGAGGCCAGGGAGGTCGAAGGGCAGTTCAACGACCGTGTGTACGAGGTGCGCGACGAGGTCGGTCCGAAAGGTTGGTTCCGACACATGGTGCGGGTAAAGGATACGAGCTCGGTAAGGCCGTCGTTTTCGATCGAATGGCGACGCATGGAATGGCGGTCAACGTCGAGGTCGATTTCGCCGAAGGATAGTCCGAAGCTGTATCGCTCAACGAACGTGAAAAAGGGGCCAACGGAACGGTATCCGGAATCGCGGTTCGACCCGGTCTCCGCTGAGGAAGCGAATCTGATCGCGAACTGCGAGGATCGGTTCGAGGTGATCCGGAAGCAGCTGAAGTTGATCGGAGCAATCCGGAAGCAGATTTCCAATTCGAGCTTGGTTAAAAACAGAGGAGAAGAAGAATGAACAGAGAGTGGGTGGATCAGCTGGAACGTGAACAGCAGGCGCGGCGAGAGATCCTGGGGTCGATTCCTGCGTCCCGCGGATACATGAGGGCACTGTTCGATGAGCACAAGAAACGGATGGGTGGCTCAAGTGCAGTGGCGCAGAAGAAGAGAGAAACGTTCCGTGTCGTGGAAGGCAGCGGTGGTGAGTCGAACGATGGAGGAAAGGATGATGGTGGACGTGAAGCGTGAGAACCGAGAAGACATGAAGCGTCTGCTTCGCGGTGAATGGATCGGGCCGAAACGTGCGAAGCATGCCTGGGAGGACGTCGAGGACGGCTTCCGGATTAGCGCGCCCACGTTCACGCGGGATGTTCAGGTGGACGATGTGTTCCGCATGTTCGATCAGGACGAGAAGTGGGCGCGGTGGCAGGTCGAACGTCTGGGCGCTGAGTTGCAGTACCGAGTACGCGAGGGGGTGAATGCGTATGAGCGGTATCTGGATATCCGTCTGACCGAGAACAATCCGTTCCTGGATGTGGGGGCGAGGGTGCTGGATCAGCGCACGGTGCTCGTTTTCTGGGATCTGGTCAGTCGAGTTGCGGCGCTTTCGCCAACCGGAGGGATTACGCCGATCCCGAAGTGGAAGGTGACTCGGAACGTTCCGGTTCTTCGGGGGATGCACGAGAGTGCCTGCGAGGCGTCCTTGAAGGTCGATCCGAGGGTGAGGGTTTTCCTGGAAGAAGGTCGCTAACGGGTGGTCGGCGGCAGTGGCACCACCGTCTGATGCGAGACGGGATTGATGCCTGTAGGAACCTGGATGTTCGCTGTCAACGATTGACCGGTATCGAAGGCGGTATCGCGCAGGCCGGGTGAGTCATTTGATCGGACGGCTCCAGTCCTCCCGCGCTCACGCGCACATCCGACCTCGTGCCGCCTGGGCGTGAATGGCGATAACCAGAAAGGGGACAGTCTGCGTCTCGAAGAGACGATGATTCTTTGGTTCGTCCAGTGGACACCAGAGCGGAGAGCCTGGACCGGGTTCTCGGTTCTTTCTGGCCGAGGTTACCAGCCCCACCCTCCTCTTTCCGTGGCGAAACCTTTGTTGCAGAACGGACGGCAGCCGGGGTGCATGGAAGAGAGGGAGTCTCGATCGAGGCGCCCGAATCCACTGAATCCATTCCCGGTTCAACGAGAGCTCATGATCAGTAGCGAATCCGACCTACCCCTGGGGTCCTCCGATTAGAGGATTGCGTCGAGGGCAGCGGAAAGATAGACTCGAAGGTGATTTAGTCCCCATCGCCTGGGTAACGGCGGAGCTCGACAAGAGCGAAATAACCATCCTTGCGCAATGCAAGGTACATCCCGGACGGGAGATACACTCTCCGTCCGGGAGGGGTGTATCTCCCACATTCAATAGGAGGTACACCATGTCCTACGGAGGAACGGTAGGGACGTTCACGTTCATCGGCACCCTGGGTGCTCATCCTGAGCCTCTTTCGGGGCCGCATGATTCACCGCGCGTTCGTCTTTCTGTGAAGCAGAAGGACAGCAAAGGCAACGTCCACTGGGCCAAGGTGACTGCCTTTGATTCCATCGCACAACGAGCTCTATCCCACGCACGGAAGGGAATGAAGCTCTACCTGACGGGGGATCTTCGGTGCCGCGTCGTCGATCTGGCGAATGGGTCCAAACTGACGACCCATGAACCGGTCGCAAGGGATCTCCAGATTGTTCAGTGGAACGATCCGGAAGACGCCCATAACTATCCACCCGTGGAGGCGAGTCATCAGGAGCAGCCGGTCCCGAACTCGGCGCATCCGAACACGATGCCGCCGCAGGGTCAGGAAATGCCCCCGCAGGGGAATCCGAACGGGTACCACCAGCAGGGGCAACCGGCTCCGAACCAGGCGCATCCGAACACGATGCCGCCGCAGGGTCAGGAAATGCCCCCGCAGGGAGATCCGAACGGGTACCACCAGCAGGGGCAGCCGGCTCCGAATCAGGCGCATCCGAACACGATGCCGCCGCAGGGTCATGAAATGCCCCCGCAGGGGAATCCGAACGGTTACCCCCAGCAGGGGCAACCGGCTCCGACTCAGGTGCATCCGAACACGATGCCCCCGCAGGGTCAGGGAATGCCCCCGCAGGGGGATCCGAACGGTTACCCCCAGCAGGGGCAGCCTGATCCGACTCATGTGCATCCGAACACGATGCCCCCGCAGGGTCAGGAGGCCCCTCAGCAGAACGCGCCACAGAACCCGAACGGATTTAATCCGCGCGGGCATGGCGGTTCAGCTCACCAGGGTCAGCCTGCACCGGCTACTCCCCAGACGAGCAATGAGCCGCCTCTTGGAGCGCGGTTCTAGTTCAGTCTGTATTCACTTCTTTCGATTACACCCCCTGCCCGGGGTATTGCTTATGCATCTTCCCCTGGGCAGAGGGGAGGTCTGTTTGAAGGAGAGAACCATGTCTGTACTGAACATGATGAAGATCGTCGCCGCCATCATCACCACCGCTTTCCTGGTTGGCTGCGCCAACACCCCGGTCGGTTCCGGGGACTACGGCGTCAACCAGACCCGTTCGGCCGGATCGGTCGAAACGGGGAAAGTGGTCGACATTCGCGAGGTCACGATCCGGGAAGATTCCCGGACAGCCTTCGGGAGTCGTGGCGGCGTCGGAGCCGCGGCGGGTGCCGCTGCGGGCGCCCTGCTGGGCGACAACGTGGGGTCCGGTCGTGGGCGCCAGGTTGCCCGGACGGTCGGCGCAGGCGCCGGCGCGGTCGCCGGCTCTCACGTCGACCGTGAGCTGGCGAGTCAGAGCGGCCTCGAGATCGAGGTCCGCAAAAGCAATGGCAGGCATGTCGTTGTAACCCAAGGGGATGATCAGGACTTTCATGTCGGACAGCATGTCCGTCTGATCGAACACGGGCGGACCTATCGGGTCGCCCCCTGATCCACTCCCCTCTTCTCTACCCACCACGCCGTCGCGGTGGAACTCGGTGATCGTGTATCGTGCGATCACCGGGTTCGCCCGGCGGCTTATTGTCACGGAGCCCTTGACGGGCCAGGAGGAATACCATGGACATGATCACGAACGATCAGGGCCACGACACGGGCAACGAAGCGGTTGCCCACACGAAGGACGTCCCGATCCAGGAACCGGCGATGAACATCTGGTCGACGAAGTATCGGCTGACCGATGGAAACCGGAACCCCGTGGATGCCGACATTTCGGAAATGAGGGCCCGTGTTGCGGATGCCCTTGTCCGAGATGAGCCCGAAACTTCTCGTGAAGCGATTCGCGAGGAATTCATCTGGGCTCTGGAGAGCGGGGCAACCCCGGCGGGGCGGATTCTGGCGAACGCCGGAGCGGAGGCGTACAAGCCGGAAACGTCGCTCATCAACTGCACCGTTTCCCAGCATGTTGAGGATTCGATGCGGTCGATTCTGGACGGGGTGTATCAGGCCGGTTTGACCCTGAAGTCGGGTGCCGGCATCGGGTACGAATTCAGCCTGCTTCGCCCCAACACCGCGCCGGTCTCCGGTGCGGGTGCGGAAACGTCCGGGCCTCTGCCCTTCATGGACATCTACGACTCGGCCTGCAAGACGGTTTCGTCGGCAGGCGGTCGTCGGGGTGCCCAGATGGCGACTTTCGATGTCGGTCATCCCGATGTCGAGGACTTCATTTCCGCCAAGCGGGAGAAGGGGCGTTTCACCCAGTTCAATGTATCCGTCATGAATTCGGATGCCTTTATGGAGGCGCTGAAGAAGGACGAGGACTGGGCGCTGGCCTTCCCGCTCCTGCCGAACGAGAACATGGAAGACCATGATATCGTCTGGCGGGACTGGCCGGTCATCGAAGACGGTTACACCGTCAACGATGAAGGCCTGGTGGCATGCCGGGTCTACCGGACCGTGAAGGCGCGGGACCTCTGGAACCGCGTGATGAAGTCCACCTATGACCACGCCGAGCCGGGCAATCTCTTCATTGATCGAATCAATGATGAGAACAACCTGTGGTTCGCCGAGGTGATCAGGGCCACCAACCCGTAAGCAATGCGGCCTTCCGGTGTGAGCCGGAAAGGAAACACCCGATCTGATTGACTTGGAAGTCCCGGCGGGGACGACAGGGGGCAAGCAGGGAAAAATCCCGTGCAGCCTGAACGACTGAGTGATCGGGCTCTCCGATTGGAGATGAAGCGACAGTCTGGACTCCCGGATAACGCATGAATGAGGAACCGGGAGAGGATGCCTGAAGCGGTATCCCGCCCTGCCCCGGCAGGGTCAGTAGTGACCAAGGGGTCGCGAAAGTAACAGAACGGTGGTGAACAGCCCCTGCCTCCGAATGGCAGCTGCCTGCTTGGCAGTGTAAACCTCACGGCGCTGGTCAAGCGTCCCTTTGCGGGCAACGCGGAGTTCGACTGGGATCGGTTCCGCAAGGTCGTCCGTATCTTCTCGCGGATGCTCGACAACGTGGTTGAGCACTCCGGTCTTCCCCTGGAAGCCCAGCGTGAAGAACTCCGGCGCAAGCGTCGCCATGGCATGGGCTACCTCGGCCTGGGATCGACCCTGTCGATGCTCGGGATCCCGTACGGGAGCGAGGAAGCCATCCAGTTCACCGACGAGGTGACGAAGGTAATGGCGCTTGAATCCTGGCGCTCGGCGCTCAAGCTTTCCATGGAGAAGGGCCCTGCCCCGATCATGGAAGAAGAGTTTGAGGTGACCGGGTGGATGCTTCGGCATCGTCCGGAGATGGTCCGTGACGGTTACGCCGTCGGGGACAAGGTGAAAGGCAAGGTCCTGCATGCCCGGTACAGCCGGTATATGCAGCGGATCGCCGGGGAAGATCCGGAACTGGTCGAGCAGCTGGCGGAGCATGGTGCGCGTTACAGCCATGCCACGTCGATTGCTCCGACGGGGACGATCTCCTTCTCGGTGGGCAACAATGCCAGCAACGGCATCGAGCCCTCGTTCCTTCATCACACCCAGCGGAACATCATCCGCCAGGGCAAGTCCTCGAAGGAAGCCGTGGACGTGTACTCCTTCGAGCTTCTGGCCTACCGGTACTTCGTGAACCCTGAAGCGGGTCCCGAGGATCTGCCGGAGTCCTGTGTTACGGCCGACCGGATTTCGGTCCGGGAGCATGTCCTGATGCAGGCGGCGGCCCAGAAGTGGATCGATTCGGCCATCTCGAAGACCATCAACGTGCCGGAGGAGACTCCGTTCGAGGAGTTCAAGGACGTGTACATGATGGCCTACGAGCATGGATTGAAGGGATGCACCACGTTCCGGCCGAACAGCAAGGCGGCCATGGGCGTGCTCGTGGATCCGGAGAGCGTGAAGAAGCAACAGTTCACGTTCGTTCAGGACGACGGGCAGGAGGTAACGGTCAGCGGTGACACGGAGATTGAATACGACGGTGAAACGCATACCGCCGCCAATCTCTTCGCCGCAATGGAAGAAGGCTACTACGGCAAGCTGTAGGAACCCTTCATTCACCCCACCGGGGGCACGTTCCCCGGTGGGGGCGTGCCTCCACTCTTAACAAGGAGTCAACCATGGACAAGACCATCAAAATCGAGCGGCCCATCGTGGCCGTGAAGCGGGCCGAAGCAGAGAAGCCGGAGAAGCCGGCCGACATCAATCCGTTGCAGAAGCGGATCGAGTCCCGGCCGGAAGGCGGACTCGAAGCGGTCTCGGAGAAGATCAACTACTGGACACAAGAAGGCAAGCAGACGCTGTATCTGCTTGTCTCTTTCATGCCGGTCGAAGGCATCGTCGATGGGGAGAAGGTCGTGGTGGAACGCCCGATCGAGTTCTTCCTGCCGACGGGGCAACAGACCGCCTCGTACCAGTGGATCTCCGCGACCATGCGGAGCCTGTCGCTGGCGGCGCGCGGTGGCTATGCCGCCCAGGCGCTGCAGGATCTGCGTCAGGTAACGTGGGATAAGGGCCCGGTGCGTTGCGGATACAACGAGCACCAGAAGCCCATGTTCCACAACTCGGAGGCGGCGGCGATCGCCTTCTCGATTCAGATGATCCTGGTACGCCGGGGTTTTCTGGATGTGAACGGCAACCCACTGGGGGTCCGGGAAATCCTGGAGGCCCAGCAGGCGAAGGCTTCGATGCCGGAGCCGCCGCCGGAGGTGGATGTCGAGCCGGCTGTGCCGGTTGAGGATTCGATTCCGCAACCCGGTGACTGCCCGGACTGCGGGGGTCATACCCGCATGATCGAAGGGTGCCGTACCTGCCCTGACTGCGGTTGGAGCAAGTGCGCCTGATCGGGTATCTTCCTCTACCTTCAACACCCGTTTCGCTTCGGCGAAGCGGGTTTTTTTATGCGCTGGGGTCTCGTTTCGCGGGCGCGAAACGAGGTGCCGTGTCGGTTTTGACGCGATGCTCCAGGGGCGGTAATGTGGTCCTAATCCCGACTTCTCGGGAGAACGGGGACAGCCCTCGATACCTGCTGCCGACTTCCTGGATGAAGTCTTTGAGGCCGAAAGGCCCGGCTTTCGAGCATCCGAGAGCCCGGTTCCGATGGAACCGCCCTGCCCTCTCCGTTCCCGTGTGAACGATTCACCGAATTCCGCGATGCTCCGTGCGTATCGTCTGTGCTGAAACAGGCGTGCCTGCGGTGTATGGCAACCCGCCGTGGCTGCGGCCGTGGTGGTGACCGGGCAAGACCTTCCTCGGGTATAAAGAGGCGTGTTCGGGATCACGTACAAAAAATCTTCGCCATTCCCATGGTACTCCTGCGCGAGACCATCGGATGGCATTCACTCAACCCTTCTCCGACGGGGGAAAGGATCAACTGAAGGAGTAATCATGAAAGATTCGACGAATCGCCGGGTCATCCTCTCCACGCCCATGCTCTTAGAGGAGGGGGAGTTCGCCATGCGTGAAATCTCCCTCGGGCAGGCGCGGGCCTGGGTGCAGGAAAACGCTCCGACCAACTTCTGCGGTCACGAGACCGTCAAAGTGGTCGGGGTGGAACCTGCCGCCGGCCGGGGGTCCTGCGAAGGCTTTGACGAGGCCCTGTGCCTCAAGCCCGCAGGTCGGCTGGAGTTCGGCAAGGAGTACACCGTCCAGGAGATCCTGGACATCGGTGTCACTCCGCTGCTGATCTCCAAGGTCGGTTGAGGAGCCCCGGTAGTACCCGTTCGACGGGCTGGGGAGGCACGCTTTGCGTGACATGGCTGAGAAGCGCCATGGCCCTCCCTGGAAACAGAAAACGCCCGCCCATGAATGCTGAAACATGCGTTCATGGGCTTTTTTATGCCCGTTTCTCGGGCGCGAAACGAAATTGGGTATGCCGGGTTGACACGGAGATTTCAGGATTGCTAGGCTCTATTTAATCCCGGTTTCGGGAGAACGGGGACAGCCCCCCGATATCCGCTGCCGATCCCCTGGAAGGGATCCATTCGAGCCAGGAGGCTCACGCTTTCACTACGAAAGCACCCGGACATCCCGGTCCGGCGATGATGCACAGCCCCGTGCATCCGGCTCTGAAACGAGCCGCCCTGCCCTTTCCGTTCCCGCGTGGACGATTCACCGAATTCCGCGATGCTCCGTGCGTATCGTCTGTGCTGAAACAGGCGTGCCTGCGGTGTATGGCGACCCGCTGCGGCGAATGCCGTGGTGGTGACCGGGCAAGACCTTCCTCGGGTATATGAGGCGAGTTTGGGATCTCGTTAAAAATCTTCGCTAATCCCATAGACTCTCGCGCGAGTCTATCGGATTGGTTTCGTTTTTGTTTTTTGCCGGGGAAGCTCGGCTTAATTTTTAGGAGGTTTATCATGGAATTCAACGAAATCCGTAATGCCCAGGACCTCGAGATCAGAGTGGGCGACATCTTCGTCGTCCGCACTGTCGAACCCGGCGATCTGGAGTTCGGGGCTGCCCCGAACTCCACCGTCCGGGTGGTCGAGTACGGTGACGAAGACGTCACCGTGGAAATCCTTCGGGGGTCCAGGAACCCCTACTCTGACTTCGGGGAGAGCCTCGAAATGCCGCGGGGCCATTTGGTGCTCCGTGAACCGAAGTATCGGTTCAATGACACCAACATCGCCTGTAAGGCGATGGGGCCGAACCAGGTCGCCAGCTGCCCGGAAGGGCAGCTGGAATCCGACTCCACCGGCGTGGTTCGCCGGTGGCGCCCCGGAGGCGGGGAAAGCCGGGTTGTGTTCCGGCCGGGACAGCAACCCCGGTTCTGAGGAGTCGACCTCGAACATCTTGACCCCTCTCGTTGGGTCGCCCGATTTTTCACACCCGTACCAGGGTATAAAACGGGCGATGTCAAACACCGAGGAGGTGCATTATGTTCGACAATGTCGACTTTTCCCAAATGTCCGAAGAGGACATCCTTCGCCTTCTGCGGATCCTTCGGGATCAGCAGAAGGATCTCTCCTCCCTCTTCCACGAGCTGCGCGAGCGGCTCGCGGAGGAGCTGGAGTAACCCCTACGCCCCAGGTATTCCCTGGGGCTTTTTTATGCCTATGGGCCGAGGCCCACGAACATCGAGCATGCGCGTTATCATGGAATCTCGTTGAGACACGGAGAACGGGCATGGACGCCGAACCGATCATTGTCCGGGATCATTTCGAATGGGCCCTGGTGGCAACAGTGCAGGACGATTTCGCGCCGAATTTCGCGCGGCGCCTGATGGTCACCAGCGGCATGATCATTGGAACGGACGAAACCCGAATGCATCTTGCGCCCACTACCCTGGAAGATGGCTGGTACACGGCCGAGCGGGAGCCATGCGAAGCACCCATGGAGGCCGATCGCGTCGAACGGATGCTGGAGGACTTCTTCCGGACGCCGGCACCGACCCGGCCGGACAATCTGGCGGGGCGTATCCACGCTCTGCGGAGAGCGCGAAAGACGGCGGTGCCGCTGCTGCGTGAAGCGCAGCCCCTGGATGGAAGCTGGCACCATGTCCTGGTCGATGAGATGGAGGACGTGATGCGAGGCCGTCGGGAAAAAGGCGAAAAGCCCTGGATCGGGTTTCAGCGATTTCCGCGATTTGACGAAGACGTGCTCGGCGTTCGTTGGCTCTGGCCGTCCACCGGTCGAGAGGTGTTTTTGAGAACGACGGTAATTGACCAAGGAGGGTGAAAACGGATGGATTGGAAATACGAAGTGGTTGGGACAGCGTCCGAGCCAAATCGGGGTGTCGGGCTTCTCGGCGCGCGGACCAGGGAATGGATACTGGCGCTGCTGGTGGCGGGGCTGGCGGCCGCCAGCCTGGCGCACCCCTCCCTGACCGGCCTGGTTGCACTGATGGCCGCCGGCCTCGCGCTGGGCATGGTGATCAGCGATGTCGCCCCCGTGGAAGGGGCACTGACGGCACTGATCCCGACCGGGCTGATGGGTTTGATGCTCGCCGCGTACGGCATCGCCTGGATGGCCGGACACGAAATCGCGGGTGTTGACCGCATCCTGGTTGCAATCGACCTTTCTGCGGCCCCGCCCGGCAACCTGGTGGAGTGGATGGCCGACACCCTTGCCTTGGGCGGTGGCGGATTCGCCTTCTACCTGATCACGGGGCTGGCACTGATCGCTCAGGTGTTTCGATGGGGCTCCTCCGTCTGTCCCGCACCGTTTCGGCAAGCCCGGATGATGACGCAATAAGGGAAGACAAAAGCGTTTGAAGGCGAGCGAGACGTAATCGTTGTGCTACGCTCCAGGTGACGGTTTGAGAACCCCATCACACTGCTGGGGCAACAGTGCTAAGCGAAAAAATCGACAAATCGATTGAATCCCGTAGCCTGAAAGCAGTGGAACCACGAGTCCTGGATGTCGAAGCGTCGTATCGATGCCGGGCTCAAATTAACCAAGCGGGGTCGGACCCCGAAGACCATGCCGGGAAGGACCGGCAAGGAGGCAATATGACCAACGATAACGACAAGAAGCGGGATGTCCACAAGCTGGGTCACCATCTGAAACAGGCCGACAAGGCCCTGGAGAAGATGTCCAGCGCGCTCCTCAGTGTGGCCCCGGAGGTGGAAGAGAACACCAAAGAGCCGAAATATCGCACGTTTGGGGGGCTGGATAATTCCTGGCTCTTCACGTTTGCGTTGTTCTGGGCCCCCCATGAGGAAAACGAGCACTCCCCGCCCAGTTCGGGCGGTGACGACTGAGGGGGTTGACGCGTAACGGACACTGAACAGGCGAAGCATTCCCTGGAGCCCGGTACGGTCAGCCCTTTTGTTAAACAGCAGCAAGAGGAGACAGACCAATGAAAGACGAGAAGGAAAACGGCACGCCGGGCTTTATGGAAACGCTCGAAAAGAACCTGGAACGTGTCGGAAATCAGTTCGAAAACGCATCCAGGGTATCGATGGAGACCACGGAAAAGCTGAGCCAGTCGGCAACTGAAGACAGCAAGGAAAAGGGATCTGGAGAAAAGGACACCTCCACCTGGATTTTCGGGATGAACGTGAACCGTTGGTTCATCCCGTTTTTCTTCTGGGGCCCCGATCCGGACAACGATCATTCGCCGCCCGACTCGGGCGACAGTGACTGATCCGGATTCGGGATATCGCCACGGCAACGCCGCGTCATCCCGATGGCGCGGCTTTTTTATGGCGGCCTCGTTTCTGCGCCATGAAGACACGCACCGCTGACCTTTCGAAGTAGCGGTTGACAATCAAGGCACTGTAGCTCAAGTGGTTAGAGCAGACCGCTCATAACGGTTTGGTTGCCGGTTCGAGCCCGGCCGGTGCCCCCAATCACACGGGGATGTGTGATGCCTCCATTACCGCGTCATTTCGATGGCGCGGTTTTTTTATGCCCGGAGGCGAGAAAAGGTGGCATCAGGAATGCGTGTATGCGGGCTGTGTTTGGAGAAATCGACACCACGGAAACCCTGGATACGATGGGTTCCGGATGATGTTCGAATAACCGATGGGGAAAGATCCATGAGCAGCCACCACAAGCGGTACCGTCCTTACATTCGCCGCCAGCATCCATCCGATCGAGCGGACGATTTTTCCACGGCCATGCGACTCGCGCTGT
The DNA here is from genome assembly GCF_000428605.1 of Thioalkalivibrio sp. ALE19. NCBI lineage: Bacteria > Pseudomonadati > Pseudomonadota > Gammaproteobacteria > Chromatiales > Ectothiorhodospiraceae > Thioalkalivibrio > Thioalkalivibrio sp. ALE19. The sequence continues at coordinate 50,273 of NZ_KE386771.1, read as the reverse complement.
ATCTGAATCAGGGGTGGAAAGGCTGGGTGCTAGTGCAGCACGGCGTTCGCGGAAAAGTGCTGGCGATCGCCGGCACTCAGGAAGAATTGGTCCGGTCGGTGATCGGGCCGGACGAGCGGTTCAGGGACTGGAGCCGCCGGGTGCAGGCCTTTGGGGCATTGTCCTAGAGGCTCGACCCGCGGCATGGAGGCCATGCCCGTTTCCCGGGTTCGCTTGCCGCCCTTCCCGGCCATGAAAATCGAGGTAGGGATCAGGCGAAAGATTCGGGGTTCGGGTGAAGCCAATACACACGACGACAGCCACAATCGAAACGAAGCAAAGGAGCAATAATGAAGCGAATTGCACAGGGAACCCTCGCTGCCACTGCGGCACTGCTGCTGACCGGATGTGCTGGCGGACCCACCCCGCCGGGTGCCGGTAGCGCAACGCCGGGGGATGTGATCGATGCCGCACGCGGCGGTGCCCCCGGGGCGCCAGGAACGCCTGGGGCGGCCGAACCGGATCTGGAGGATATGGCCGAGGAAGAAGCGGCCCGCGCCGGCCGGGAGGCCGCGGAGGACATGGTTTCCTCGAGCGATGGCCCGGATCCCATGGACGTATTCGGTGAGGCAGCCGGCGATGCGGCCCGCTCCGGGGCGGCCATCGGGGCCGCACAGAGCCTTCAGGGGTCCGCGATGGGCGCGGCCTTCAGCGCGATGGGCGGCAACTCGGGCATCACGGCGGAGGAAGCGCAGGCGATGGAGAAGAACATCGACGCCTCGGAGCCCTACGAGAAGAACGGCCGGACCTGCATCGACTACCACATTCAGGTGGACGACGTGCCGGGTGAAGGCGATCAGGAGCAGTCCCTGACCGCCTGTGAAACCGATGATGGTGAGTGGGAAGCCATCTGAACCGGGTGGCAATGGCGTCACGTTCGGGAATGCCCGGCGTGGCGCCAACCCATAACCCATTCAACGCAGGAGCAGGACGATGCACGACAACTTCGGAGCATTCATCTCGATCATGATCTTCGTCGGTCTGGTCGTCGGGTTCATCACGCTGGTGATCCTGATGGAGCACGGCCCCGATGAGAGCAGCAAGAAGAATCAGGACGCCGACAGGGACGCGCTCGGCGACGTATCCGATGAGGCAGACGGCGATGCGGCCCGCTCCGGGGCGGCCATCGGGGCCGCACAGAGCCTTCAGGGGTCCGCGATGGGCGCGGCCTTCAGCGCGATGGGCGGCAACTCGGGCATCACGGCGGAGGAAGCGCAGGCGATGGAGAAGAACATCGACGCCTCGGAGCCCTACGAGAAGAACGGCCGGACCTGCATCGACTACCACATTCAGGTGGACGACGTGCCGGGTGAAGGCGATCAGGAGCAGTCCCTGACCGCCTGTGAAACCGATGATGATGATGGTGAGGATGGTGAGTGGGACGCCATCTGAACCGGACTGCAATAGCGTCACGTTCGGGGTTCCCCCGGCGTGGCGCCAGCCAATAACCGATCCAACGCAGGAGCAAGACGATGCACGACAACTTCGGAGCATTCATCTCGATCATGATCTTCATCGGTCTGGTCGTCGGGTTCATCAAGCTGGTGATCCTGATGGAACATGGCCCCGATGAGAGCAGCAAGAAGAATCAGGACGCCGACAGGGACGCGCTCGGCAAGGATTCCATGGACCGGGAGAACGAATACCAGGCCTATTACAGTCGCGGCCCGTTCGACGACTGAGGTTATCCATGGACAAAATCACCGCCAGCCGTGGTGCCGAACTGAGTCCGTGCCGCCACTAACCGACAATGATACCACCGAGCGTTGGTGTGTCGGGTTGCCCCGCCTGTCGGGTAATAGAGCATAAGGCGTATAGATCAACGTTCCCATCAATTAAAAGGAGTGAGTTTTTATGAGGGCGTGGAATTGGGAGTACGTGAAAGAGTGGGCATCGGACAATCGACCCGAAATAATCGTATTTTCGATGAAATGGGGGGTCTACGCCATATTGCTGATGGGTCTATTCGCATCCATGAGGGAACCATCAGAAGCATTCGCGCAAGACACCTACAGCATGATTTGGCACATCGGTTTGCCGGTTTACATGGCGACGGTGGCGTTCGTATTCATAATAAAGATCCTCACTATTAGCACCTCCCAACTGGTGAACGGTTGGACTCCGAATATCGACGTAATCAAAAGTATGGCCAGTGGGGTGCTGTTCCTGACGGTTGCAATGTGGATGGTCGGTCGTTTTGGCGATGACCTCTACCGGATGGCTCTCGAAGATCCGGAAAGGGTGGCATCTTTCGGAATGCTGATCGCCATTCTGTTCGGGGCCTTGATGGTGAGCCGGACAAGCAGGCCATATCCGGTGGTGATGAAAGGTCCGGTGGTGATGAAAGGCTGGAAACCAGTGGGCGAGTGTCCATCTGCACGCGGAGACGTGGTGAGCGGAAAAACTACGAAGAACGATGACCATGAAGACCGCTCTTGATGTCGCGATACGCCTGTCGACGTTCCAGAAAAACCGCGGGCGGGGTATGGGCCATGAAGGTCACGGACATCGGCGAGCTCAGGCACCTGCTCTATCTTCGACGGGGTCTGGAGCCATTTTGCTCGCCGAGTGATCAGGGCCAGCCTGGGCTGGGGCAACTCGAGCACCCACTGCTGAATGGGGGAATCCTGGATGGTCAAGAAACACGATGCCGTACAAGTTCAGAGGGGGGCACGGCTGAGCCCGTGCCGACGTTATCGCTACGCGCTGTGGCGTCACTGGGGCCCCAGTCACACCGCAGACGCCCATCGGAGAATGGCGTTTATCCTCCTGAATCCGAGTACGGCGGACGAGACCGAGGACGACCCAACGATCCGCCGTTGTATGGGATATGCCTTTGACTGGGGATTCGACGGAGTCGTGGTGCTGAACCTGTTCGCCTATCGCGCGACCAACCCGGCCGAGCTCAAGGAGCAAGACGACCCGGTGGGGGAGGATAACGACTGGATGCTACGGCGTGAGACGGAAAACGCCGGTTGCGTGGTCGCGGCCTGGGGAAACCATGGCGTCTATCAGGGTCGAGGTGAAACTGTGGCGAACATGCTCACCCAAGCAGGGGTGCCCATGCGCGCTTTGAAGGTGACGGGAACAGGGCAGCCCGGGCACCCACTGTACCTACCCCGAAATCTTGAGCCTGTCCCTTGGAGGAAGGATTGATCTCGGCTCAAGGGAGATCGGAATCCAGTTCGAACGCGGGTGCCGGACGCTTCACCTCCTCCAACAACCTTCCGTGCAAAAATCGACACCTCGGCTTTGATCGATAGCATGGATGTGAATCCTCGAAGGAAGGAGCGAACGATGACGCAGGAAACGAATGGCGCCGTGCGAATCCAGGACCTGCTGCACGAGCTGGCGGATCTGGCCGGGGCAGAAGGAGCGGATATCGACCCCCGTGGCGCCGGCAGCGCACAGGATTGGCTGGCGGACATGGCCGAACTGATGGACGCCCTGCCCTCTGTGCATCAGCAGAACCGGCGGGCTTACCGAGAGCCGGAACACCCCATCAGCGAGACCGACGAGTTCCGATTCTGCCCCGATCAGCATCAGGCCTCGGTCGAGACCGTCAAGGGCTTTCGGGTCCTGCTCGATGAAATGGGCGTCCATGGGGACGAGGTACCGGAACTACACGAGTTACGGTCGAAAGTGGTGTACGAGGGGGATTGAGGAAGTCAGCGTATCCGGCTGGAATGGAAGTGCGACCAACGGTGGGAAGGATGGAATCGAAGGTGTGATCGTCGGGCAGGAACGGATCCAGCGCGTGGAGCGGCATGCCCGGGACCTGGAGCGCGAGCTGGGTTGGGTGGAATAGCCAGAAACATGGGGAGCGAGATGGGAAAAGAAGACGAGGTTATTGAAGAAGGCGAGGTCATCAGCCACGAGGAAGCCGTGAGGCGGGCCACCCAGTCCATGCCACCCCCTTCGCTCAACCCATCGGGGAGCGTGATCGTGGACGATGCGCTTATCGAGCGAGAGAAGAAGCATGCGAAAGACATGGCCGAGCTCGATCGAAAAAAGCACGCGAGGAATCAGGTCGAACTCGAACGTGAGCATCTACGCACGGAGAACGCGCGGCTCCAGGCCCTTGTGGAGCAAGCGTTCCGGGAAGGGCACCGCAAGGGGCGCGTCGACGGAAGCGGGTTCGAAGAGAACAACAGCTGGATCAAGAGTGAGTCCCGCGCCCGGCTGAATTCCGAAGGCGACGCCGGAGTGGAGAAGGCCCTGGAAGTCGTCGGATGGGTTGTGGACGGGGAGGGCGTCCAGTTCCGGGATGGCCTGCGGTATTGCGACCTCGAGGATGGACAGCCGGTGTACGCATTCATGCAGCCCCGCCAACCGACGAAGTCCTCGAATGGCTGAATCCGGTTACATAGTGCTCGCCTTTCGCTATCCGGTCCTGCCGTCGGCCTACCCTGCCTGGGAATCGAGCCCCTATGCGCGGCTCGAAACCATCAAGCAGCGGGCTCGGAGTCACTACCTCGCTCACAGTGCGCGGTACCACTACGAGATCCAGTCCGTCGAGGTCGGCAAGGAAGACGGGGTTGTGCGGGTGCTGTCCCGAAGGCCCCTGCTGCAAGCCACGCCCCGGCCGGGCACGCGCCGGATCCGCTGGGTGTCCTGCGAGAACCAGGGCACACAGGGAACGCCCGCGGCCCTGAGCCGGGGCGGCGCCGGCCACCGGCAATGCGGAAACCGGGGCCAGGCAGCCATGGAAAGACGTCAGGAGTCCGGAAAAGCATGATCGATCGCATCCTTCGAAAGTTCGGATACACCCGGACTTCGACGATTACCGAACAGCTGGATTTTGGCCCGTCAATCCGGAAGCGCCTCGATGAACACCGCGAGGACGTGGAAGCCCTGGCCCGCCGAACCGACTATCTCCAGCAATACCCCGAAGTGATCCATCACGCAGCGATCCAGGACGACTTCCTCCTGCGGGTGTATCACCTGGTTCACGGGGCCTGGCCCGGCGAGGAAGGTCATCCAAACACGGTCCATTCCGTTCGGCCGCGCCCGGAGATTCTGCCGCCTTGCGCCTTGCCCGAGTACCCCGCAAACCGAAACCGGCCGTGGCCTGGTGTCGATCAGGCTCCCCGAGATTAGCCCCTCCCCCCATGAGCAACCGCGGCCCTTCCCGGACGCCCGCGTCCGCCGAAGAAATCGACACCGCGGAATCTCACGGTAGCCTGAAACCGAAACGCGAAGAAACCATGAGCGAAGTACACGACCCGAAGCTCTATGCTCACGAGCTCGAATATTCCGGGGGCACGAGGCGCCCCTTCCGGACTGCGTCATGGAGCGTTTGCTGCACGAACCGGACAAAGGAGACATTCAGTGCCACAAAACGAGCATTACCGCGAACTCGTTCGATACCTGAAGGAAACCGCCCGCGCGCTGCGCACCGAGGTCTGGGACTGGCCCCAGGACTTCCATGCCAATGGGCGCCGGTATGTGATCGACGGCGAGGTGGACATCGGTAACCCCGCACACGACCTCCCGGATACGGTGCGATCGGATGCCGAAGCCTATGCCGAAGAGATCCGCATGCGGTTCGAGAATGCAGCGAAAGAACTGGACAAGGCCCTCGCCCGCCTCGAAAGCGAGCACCGCTATACCGCCTGGTGGGTGGAGCACTACCTCCAGCATGCCCGGACCGAGGAGGCACGCACCGGAGACGCCGTCCTGGTCGATCCGCTGATCGAGCACGTGCGCGCCCTCGCCGCTCGCGGTGCAACCCGCGATGGGCAGCCGATTGCCGCAAAGGAGTTGGATCTGGCGCAGGCGGTTCAGTTGCTCATCGACGGACAGGCCCGGGATGGGGATTTTTGGTTGCAGCGACGCGAAAGCGAAGACGAGTCACAGTAAAAAAAGGACCGAGGGATGGTTGAGGGAATCTGGATTGCGATCGCCGATATGGCGTGGTGGCAGGTATCGCTTTTGATCGTGTTTATCGTTCTTGCGGGGGTGACTGTTGCCGGACTGATGGAAGGGGGAAAGGATGGAAGGAATATCGTATTTCCCAATTCCATGATGGCCGCGGCCATTCTTATTTTCCTGGTGGGGATGTCCTCGGAGATTTCGGAGGAGCGATACGATGAAATCGAAGAGGCCTATCAGGAGCACCCCGAGATGCGGGATAAAATCGATCAGGCGCAGGAAACGTCCAAAGGCGACGATGCCGTAAGAATCACGTACATCGAGTACAGGCGACTTTCGAGTGCTCTGGAGAAGCTCCGGGACGAACAGGCCCGTGAAGAGTTTGCCGCGGAACTGAAATTGCCCGCTGACAACGGGGAGGCGGGTCGGTGAGTTTCGACTGCTTGAGCCTCCCCGCGTCTAACGCCGGGGCGTTCTTGCTACGTCATCGCTTTCGGGGTGATTTCGTGTACCGGGTTCGGGGGGTGATATTCTCCAACGAGAAAGAAACGTAAGACTGGCTCGACCACGAGGTCGAGCTGAAGCGACAACAGCCCGAGGCTGGAACACCTGACCGAGAGAATAAAAGAGGATCATGAAAAATGAGTACCGAAGAACGAGGCGCCCACCAGAAACATATCGGAGATGATTGGGTTCGCTTGGACAGAGTTCAGATAGTTTTGTTCGTCATTGGTTTGGTCGTAGGGTTTATCGTCTGGCCGCCCGTGTTGTCCTCAATCCTGAACCTCGATGAGATCAGCATCGAGCGATATGAAAAGGTCACCCAGATGGTCGAGGACCAACCGGATTTACGCGACACGGTCGCTCGTTTAATGGAGGAAGGTTGTGGCCTCCGCGACAACGAGCCATGCCTGAGCTTGTCGGACCTTCGGGAGATTGAAAGCCGCTACGCGAACCTGACCGGGGAAAGGCCCAGTGATCGTCCGGCGCGGGACCTGGGTGTGTCCATCGAATAACCCCGCCGGCCCGGCACTCCTCACCCTTCACCAGTCACCCAAACCGACCAGGAGGTACGCCATGAAACGGCCGAACAACGATGGCTGAGCCCGCCAGCGGGCGATGACAAGGGGCGCGCTGCGCCCCTTTTCTGTGTTGGGAGGGAAAATCGACAGGCCATTGGATTCGGGTAGCATCGAGTGAAGACCACGAACCCGGCTCGAAACCGGAAGGAACGATCAATGAAAGACTGGGAAATGGAATACGGGGTCATCCGAATCCCGAAGCGCGAGTGGCCCGCCCTGAAGCGGGCGGTCGTGGAAGAACATCGTGCCTTTCGTGAACGGGCATTGACCCTGTCGAAGAAGATCCACGCGGAGCTGAAGACCTTTCGCAACGCGGACGAGCTACCCGGGCGGAGAAGCTTTCCTGAGCACATCGAGCACGAGGTCATGGACCAGGTCGGCGCGGGGCTGGAGCGAGCCGTTCAGCTGGCGGCCATGCTTCTGCTGGACTGGAGGGATACCTGGACAATGCCCGGGGCGCCGACCCGGAAGCGACTGGAGGAAGTCCCGATGACGCGCGACCAGCGGATCAACGAAACGTTGATTCGGATGGATCTGGGCTGGGGCGCCCGACTCGAACTGAACGGCCGCCAGCCTGAAGTGATCTGGGAGATCCCTGAAGGCGAGGATCTGATCAAGGATGTTCACGCGCATCCGGTAGCGGCCGGACTATTCCTGGCACTGGATGCGGTTCGGTGGACCGGAGATACCGGGGGTCTGATCAAGGGGAACGACAAGGCGCACAGTAACGCGGGGTTCGAGGATTACGGCAAGTGGTACTGGGGGACGGACCCGGAGTGCCGACACCTTTTCGGGTCGCCCCGGGAAAATCGACAGCCGACCGTTTTCTGATAGCTTGAAATCGAACCCACGGACCCGGCTCGAAGCCGGAAGGAGAAAGCACCCATGATGATCGTGACCACCGCGAAAGGCGCTCAGGAACTTCTCTCCGAGGTGAGCTACGACCAGTTCATCCGGGAGCACGATCTGGATCCGGAACAGCAACCCGACGAAGAAGTCGCGATCGACCGTCTCGACCTGGCGCGCTACAACGCGCGCGAAGGTGGGGATACATGTGAATCCAGCTGACCTGAACACGACAATCAAGAGGTGTGAAGTATGGGGCATTGGGAACAGGAGAGCGGCACGATCAAACTCCCGAAAACCGAGTTTACGAAGGTCCGCCGAGCCGTGGTTCAGGCGCATAACGAATACGTCGATCGCATGCTGCGATTGGCCCAGTCGATCCATACGCGTATGGGAGAAAAACCAACCCCTCAGATCCCGGAGGACTTTCGTACGCCGGGTTGGACGGGCTACGAACGGCTGGTGATCTATATGGCAATGAAGGTTCTTGGGTCGGACCACGTTGAAGAGGCCGGCAAAATCAAGAGCTTGATGGGCTGGTACACCGATGCTAAGGGTCTTCCGAACCCGAATCGCAAGCCGCGCAAGCCGACGCGCAAAGCGTTGGACAACGATCCTCGAATGGCCCCGATCGGCCTGCGTGAAGCCAACCCGCGCATCCATCTGGCGGAAGATGCTTCGATCGAATTCGACGCCGAGCAACGAACCGTCACCTGGGATGTACGGCAGGGGAGGCACGTGATTGAAAAAGCGCGCCGTCACCCGGTGGGGAAGGCTCTGTTCGATGCGCTGAAACGGGTGAAGTGGACCCGCGAGAGTGGCGGGGAAATCCTTTATCAGGACGAATACGGCAACGAAGCGGACGCAGCACCCCAGGTAAGGAAGATTTTCGGGAAGCATGCTGAATCTATGGAGGGTCAGTTGCGGCAGTTCGGCGGGAGGATCTACGGGTTCTGAACCCCGAAACAGGGGTCTCACCCTGAACCGACCGACCCGAATTCCGGGTGGCGCGGCTGGCGGATCCCTTCCGCCAGCCTTTCCTGTGTCCGCCCTCGCCGCTCGATGTGCAACCCTCGATGGGATTTTGGAGTGCAGCGTTCCGTCTGAGTCGAGCGGAAAAATCGACAGGCGCCCGTTTTCTGATAGCTTGAAATCGAACCCACGGACCCGGCTCGAAGCCGGAAGGAGAAAACACCCATGTCCACGAATACGTACTATCGAAAGACGTTCACCGTCACCTTCTATGCGAAGGGTGCAGACGAACTCCAGAAACCGCTGAATCATCTGGTGGAAGACGCGGAAACGGGCGATGTGGTGGCGGACACGCAGGATACCCCCTCTGAAGAGCTGTCGCCGCTGGAAGCCGCATACGGGCTGCTGGCGGCCGGTTCCGAGCCCGATTTCTTCGAGGAGCTGCCGGACCCCGGGGAATTCGAAAGCGATCCCGAGATTCGGCAGATGGTTGAAGCGGCTGCGCGAGTGGAAGGCATCAACGACCCGGCCTTCGATGATGCGCTGGAGAAGCTGCAGATCAACATCGGTGTGACATCCGGTGATGTCGCGGCCCCGTTCTTCTCGGACGTGGAAGAACGCTGGCCGCAGATGGACGAAAGGGATCGCACCCAGCGGGTTTGGGCGTACATCGAGACGGAAAAGGCGGAAGCCAAAATGCAGGCCGAGTCCGAGGACTAAGCGCCCTGCCCTCGCCTGTCTCTCCGGTCGAGAGGCAGGCATTGCCGATGCTTCACCGCCTACCCATCCATCCAGGGAGAACAACATGATCCGGGTGAACTCGTGGAGTTCGGCGAGGACGGCACGGCCTACCCCCACGGGATCGGTGGTACCAGTTTTATTCCGAACGCCGTCACACCATGGGAGTCCTCCGGGTACTGGGCGGAATAGGATCCCGGGGCTCCAAGACGCGATCGGAGACTCGCCAGGCGCTCACTCCAAAGAAGTCCGAACCTGAATCCACGCATCCGGCGCGAAGCCGGAAGGAGGAACCATGAAAAACGCGAACCCCCTTTCCTTCCATCTGAACGGCCGTTGCTTTGTCGAGGGGCAAGGCGCCCTGGCCGATGAACCGGAAGCCTTCGGTTTCTTCCGCCGAACCCCCGGCGGCCATCTGTTGCTGTTCCAACGCAACGGCCGCCGCATTGGCGGGATCCGCTGTGATGGGTTGCTCTACCGATCGGGGCTCATCGAAATCGAGGGGAAGAATCAGTGGTGGCACCAGCCGGCCTCACCGGAGGAACTGGGCGGCATCCACGATTACGACTACGGGAGGATGAGGGAAGAAGTCGGCTCCGCCCTGGAGATCGCGTACAGCCTAAACGGGTAGCGAACACCTCGGCTTTAATCCGATGAGCTGTATGGCAGCCTGGACAAACAACCGTCGGGGCGCTAGAGGACGTATTCCGGGCAAGGAGGCCCGGGAGCCCACCAGTCCCCAACGCGTTCTTCCTGACCCAAGCGAACGAGGATATCCCGTTTGGGGTAAGGACCATGGGCACGAGGATTCATCCGGTCGACCCCATTGGGTATGCTGCGCACGCCATGATCGCCGAATGACTTCATGCGCTCATCAAAACACTCGTCGGGCTCCAGGAAAGACCTGGAGTGATTGTGGGACAGTTCGACTTTCTGGGCTCCGACACAAGCCTCCTCCGTACGATCCTCATATTCTTCGTACCTTCGAAAGATCAAAAGAACCAGATCATCAGGGTAGACAAACTCGCCGCTGGTACCCCATTCAGGAAAGAGCTCCCGGGGAAGTTTTAAGACTTCAAGGAGTTGAGCCAGGTCGCCGATGACGGACTGGCCTTCTCGAATTGACTGTGAGCTTTTTAGGACAACCTGCTGTGGCAGAACAATGCCGAGGTGCCCGCCGGGTTTGAGCAGTTTCAGGGATTGCTCAAGAAAGAAAAAGCTGAAAGCGATCAAAGGATTGTCTTCCGCCAGGGAGGTTCGTGCCATCTCAAGATGCTCATTGTTCTGATACCTCCAGGAACGCTGGAAGTAGAAGGAGGTCAGGGTATCGCCCGTGGGGGAAGTCAGGACAACGTCGTACTGGGAAGGAAGACGCAGGCGTTCCCGTGGATTATCTTCTGGATCGGCGGGTAACTGAAGGGTATTCGCCCAAGTGCATCGAAAATCGACTTCCGGGGTGAAACCCAGATGCAGGTTGGCCAGCATCATTTGCGCGCTGCTGACATCCCAGCCATAGACCGTCGGGATTTCCCCTTTGGGGAGCCGATGCTGAAGATGGCGAGCGACAGCGGAGAGAATCGTGCCGGATCCGCATGCAGGATCAACCACGGAATCACCCACCCGAACACCAACCAAATGGGTCATCAGGTCCGCCAGGACCGGCCATGTGTAGTGGTGAATAAGGGAGTGCTTTGTGTGGAAGAGAAAATCCAGGAAGACGTAATCCCGAGTTTTCAGGGGAATATGGCGAAGGGAAGTATCACGGAGGATGTAACCCATAGCCTCCAGCGCCATATCGGAGAGAAGGAAGCGACCTTCCGGCCACAACTCCTGAACCCAGTCACTGGAATGAGACAGGATCTCGTTGAAATGCGCACGGCAAGAATCCGGGTCATTCATGATGGCGTCGACTTGACCAGGAAAAACCTCGGAGTCGTCAAGCGACTCCGGGATGAGGTCGATGGGGCCCGGATGACCCGGAACGGATAGGGTTTGCTCGAGAGAACACCGAAGAAAGGCGTACTTCAGAAATTCTTCCATGGGTTCGGTATAGCATCGGTCAATATGGCGCATCGCTTCGTGAGCTGAGTACCATCCGCTGGAAACACGAGCACCGGAACTATCTGAAAAACGGCGGTAGAGCACTACCAAACCTCCATGTAGGGTCGTTTCCGCGAATCGTAGCACGCCATAAAAAGCCGCGAAGAAAAATCGACAGACCACCGCTTTCTGATAGCGTGGAATCCGAATCCACGAAACCGTCTCGAAGCCGAAATGCGATCGAGGAATTGATGGAAACCCTGCCGACGTACTTCAACCACTGGACTGTCAACGGAGATGCGATCCCCGATCGAGGGATCCGCATGGTCCAGCGCAATGCCCGGGGCGGAAACCGCATGGTGGTCACGATGCGGGAGACGACCGCCAGCCAGAACCGGGAAGGGATGACCCGCGAGGAGCAGTTGCGCGACGCGATGCTGTTTATTCGGGCTGAGGATTTTCACGCGACGCTGGCGGCCCTGCTGGAGCAGTATATCCACGAGCAACACCAGCCGTCGCACGCCCGGGCCCGGGCCATCCTTCGCGCGGCGAACGGTGAAGAAACCCTCGTGGTGGTCGCACCCGAAGGTGGCGGTTATGTGGTTGGCGATGACGGTCAGCAACTGAAGCGTGTCACTCCATCCGGCAGCCGGGTAGAGGTCGCCTTCGCACCGGGGCGTGACAACGCCGGCCACGCAGTCGCACCGTCGGAGGTGCGGCGCACCGTCACCCTGTTCGCGCAGGCGGCCCGCATGGGCGACATACTCCGCGTTCTTCTGGAACAGCACGCAGCGCACGCGGATACGCCCCTGCACCGCCACGCACGGGCGCTGCTGCAGCCGAATTTCGAGGCGATGGCGGTGGCGTGATGGTCGAAACGGACAGCGAGCTTGAAGCCTTTGCACAGCGCCTCAACGCGGCCTGTGACGCCATCGGAATTCCGCCCAAGGGCAAAGGCCGACAGAACGCGGTCGCTCAACTGTTTCAGGTGACCCAGAAAGGCGCCCGCAAATGGCTGGAAGGAGAGGCGTTCCCGAAGCACGCCCGGCTCCTGGAGATCGCGGAGAAGCTGGGTGTGAACTTCGAATGGCTGGCCAGCGGAACCGGAAAGCGGATGCCATCCCGGGAAATCCTGTCCCGAGAGAACGGAGAACCGGAAGCACCCGGCGAAATCCTGGCATACGCCTATGGGGACCGGTTCACCCCGATGAACGACAACGTCCCTGCCGCCAGCTTTACGCCGATCTTCTGGTCGCCACTCATGGAGATCGGAGATCGGATCGGGGTTGGGACCTACCTGGTCGATGCCTGGCAGCGCAGGCGACTGCTGGCGCTCGCATTGAGCCCCGAAGACCTGGACCGCATCACGGGCGGGAACGCCGCGCGGGTCCGGGGTGAACTGATCGGCGTTTTTCGGTCACCCTACCCTTTCCCGCTCCCGCCCCGGGTCACCCTGGGCTATTCGGTGATGACCAAGGAAAAGACCTACGAGGAAGCCGCCGCCGCGGCGCTGCGGCGCACCGCGGCGTTGTGTCGGCCGGAAGGACCGGAAATCATCTGGTTGCCCTGGGGTGCAGAGACGGCGGAGGCCAGAGGATGCCCGGGGATTGACCCGGAGTGAGGCGGCACCCGGTTCCGGCAAAACCATGCAGCGGATGACTCCGTTGCTCGATACGAGGAGGCATCCCGATGGATGTGCAGACCATCCGGCGGCGGAATCTGGAATACCTGGTGTCCGAGGCCGGCAGCCAGAAGGCCCTGGCGCTACGCCTGGAGTGGACCGCGAACTATATCTCGCAGATCCTGACCGGTCACCGGAATCTGGGCGACAAATCCGCCCGATGGATCGAACGGAGTCTGGGAATGGAGCACGGTGCGATGGACGGCGTCCTGGAAGGCGCTTCTGCTCCTGCATCCGAGCCATCCCCGGATGAAAACGATCGCGCAGCATTGGCGTCCGTGCCGGTACCGGTGCTGACCCTGGAAGAATTGAGCCGCCCCGCCCTCGTGAGCGTCGCCCTGGAATGGCGCTCCGGACCCAGCCGCGGATTCATCGAGGTGGGTGAGACAATCCAGGCACAGCACGGCCAGCCCATCTGTGGGGTCAGCCTGGACGATCGCTCCCTCTGGAGCATTGCGGTGATCGTTAAGCCCGGTCATCTGCGTGCCGGCGATGTCGTCCTGAAACGGCCAAAGGAATCGGGCGCCCGGCCCGAGTTCTCCCGGTACAGAGAAAACGAGGAAACCCGTGGAATCTTCGGCAAGGTGGTGGAACTCGTGACCCGGGACCAGGATGCCCTGGCATCCCTGTGCCCGAAATAGCCAGGATCTCTCCGCTCGCTCCTTCTATCTGCCCTCTCATAATCCGCACCCACCGGAAAAATCGACAGACGATCGCGCTTTGCTAGGCTGAAAGCCGTGGACGACATCCACAGCCGAGACCCGGCGGCGACTCCGGGGTAAAGACGAGGGCAAAAACGATGAACACACTGATGACGATCGATACGTTCGAAAGGCTCGTGGAAGATGGCGAATGGAAACGTGAGCAGGATGTTGATGTGGTCGAAGAGATCCAGCAGCCCCGCGAGGAATGGGACGAGGACGGCGATCCCTGCCAGGTGCATGTCCCGCATGTTTTCGGTGTCGCCGAACTGCGCTCCGAATGCGAGGGGGTTCGGATCACCTACACCGAGGGGTTCAACTACGACCGATACCAGCCAGAAACCCTGAATACCGGGACCGAAGGCCAGAACGATGTCTGGTTCGTGGAGGGTGCAACGGTCGTGGACGAGGACGGCGAGCCCATGTCCGCCCATGAGCTGGCGGACTATCTGGATGAACGCTTCAGCCGGATTGACTACAGCGAGCTTCAGATCGAGGAAATCCAGGAGATCGACACCGACGAGGACAGCACGATGGAAACCATTACCCTGCGCATCGACAACCAGCCGGACATCCGCTTCACGGGGGAACGCATCGCCCATGCGGCCAGCACCGATAACAACGCCCATGGCACCAGCTACAGCGGGCAGACGGGGCGCTGGACCGAGCTGTCCCTGTACCGGACCCGTGGCGGCAAGTTCGTGTGCCATCAGATCGGTCGCACCCGCTGGCAGGGCGAGCAGGATCGATTCAGCGGAAAGGTCTGCGAGACCGAGGACGAGGTCATCGGGTTCTTCGGGCACCGCTGGCTCGCGAAGGAACTGTACGAAGATGCCGGCATGGAGGATGTGGTCGAGGTGGACTGACCACTTGCCCCGGAGTATCTGAATCGGTTCCTGCCCTCACCCCATCCGAACACTCGGATGGGGATGGGCTTTCGATCACTCTGAAGTCGACTCCAGACGATCCCGCAGTTCCTCCACCAATTCCGCGCGCGCTTCAGCCAGGATCGCCCGTTTCTCCGCTTCCTCCAGCGCCCGGTTCAGGCGCGCAACTTCCGCTTCGAGTGCCTGGATACGCTCGGCGTCCACCGACCGGAAGTGATGTTCGGGATGCTGCTCCAGCCACGTTCCAAGGAGACGCTGAATCGTGGTGTACGAGCCTTTGCCGATCCACTCACGAATCCCCCGCAGGGTTAGCCGTTCCCCGCTGGATGTCAGGGCGTCCGCGGCCCGGTGGACATCGGCCTCGGTCAGCCCTCGACGGGGACGCGCGCGAGCCGGTGCCGGAGAGGGTGAAGCATCCGCCTCGGCCGATGGAGCCGGTTCTTCGGGAACCGGGGCATCCGACGGGGTGATGACCTCCGGGGCGCCCTCCCCCTCCGCAGGATCGGGGATGATGGCGTCCTCATCCTCCGTCTCATCCCCGCTGAACAGGTTGAGCCAGGGCTGGATCTCGGTGGTGTCCAGATGCTTGCGGGAGCGGATGAGCGCACGTATATCAGCCGCTTGTCCAATGTAAATGACCGAGAGACCGCCGAATAGAAATTGACGCAAAGCCACCCCCTGATACATTGATTTCGAATCCAGAAAACGCAGCCGGATATCGGTTGCGGCCACGCAAAGAGGAACGATGATGACCGAAGAAAAGCATTTCGAAAGCATCTGCGAAACCGAAGAGTTCGACCCGCTCATGTTCGAGGAATACGTTTCGACGCACGGTTTTGGCGATGTCACCGAAGAGGGTATGCGCCGGGGTCGTGAGATGGTTGAAAACGGCACCCCCTACTCCACTGCTGCTCACGAGATCGTAATTCGTGGGATGACGGAGGATTTCGAAGAAGATGAAGGATGGCCGGAAGTGAAATCGTTGCAGGATGCCGACTAATCCAGACTGTACCCTAAAGGAGGTCAGACATGCCGAAAATCCGGACAAAGCTGAGCATCGGGTTCCCCGGCGCCACCCGTGAGGAAATCATCGAACTCGACCAGGACGAGTGGGACGAGTGCGAAACCGAACAAGAGCGGGAAGAACTGATCGACGCGGCCGCTCAGGAGTGGGCCAACAACTTCATCGACATCGAAGCCGAGGTGATCGAGTAATAGCCGATTCAATCGGTCTCAGGAGAACATCATGAGCCAGGGTTAAAGAGAGGAAGAAGGCGAAGGGGAAAGAATGATGAACGCAAAAACCGAAGAAAGCACCCACCTTTACCTCATCTTCCTTATGTATCAGGAAGAAGGAATGAAAACGGCAAACGCGATCTATTATGCGGAGAGCGTTGATGAAGCGGAAGCCATGCTGCTGGCGGAGAAGGGTGAGGATACGCATGTGTTCTATGGGCAGACCATCCCGCACGAACTTCAGCACCTGAACAGGGAAGAGCTGGCATGGATGATCCAGATGCAATGTTTTGGTGGGGTCGAAACAGGAGACCGGGTGTTGTGGGATAGCGTGGTCCCGGAGAAGCGAGGAATGTATGTAGTCGAGGACGTGGACGGACGGGATGCGGTAATCCGCCCGGAGTCGGGCGCGTCCAAAGACAACGAGACGGCGGACCTGTCGGATCTGTTCCTGCTGTCGGGTCAGCATTAAGCCCTGTTCAAGCGAGCATCCATTCCGGGCATCCGGCGCACCGATCGGCCGACCGAGAAATCGACAACGGACATTGGTTTGCTAAGGTGGAATCTCGATCAACGGAAACCGGCCCGAAGCCGGGAAGGAGCACAGCCATGAAGAAAAGCCGTTATACCGAAGAACTGGAAACCCTGCTGGAGATGGTCGACGAAGCCATCGAAGCCGGCCGGATCGATGAACCCGAACTGCCGGAGGACGCCAACGACGCTCGGAGTCTGAAGGCGCAGATCGAGCAGTGCCGGGAGGCCATGGATGAACTCGATGATCCGATGGACGGCACGTTCATCGTTATCACCGGAAACCCGGTGGACGGGCTTGTTCACATCGGTCCCTTTGGCAACGGCGAAGAAGCCAACGACTACGCCGATAATCTCGACGACGAATGGTGGGTGGCGAAAATCGAGGAGCCGTGACAGGGCACGCGATGATGGCGACCTCGTGGGGGCTTGGCCCCCTTCGAGGGGCCACTGCCAGCCGTAAATCCGAATCTGAGGCCACATCATGCAGAACAGCATGCGAAAAGCCAGCTTCTCGGCTCTGATCGGAGAGTTGCGCAAGCATTACGAACAGGCCCCCGCGCCCTGGGACGACGATTGCCCCTGCCAGCGGGGCCGGAAGATGCGGGCCGGCGTGCCCTGCCCGGACTGCCTTGTCGACGAACTGGAGCGCCGCGGTGCTCCGCGGGACGCGGCGATGGCGGCCTGCGAGGACCTGGCCGAAATTCGGGACCGGGAAAGCCGGTTGGGAGAAAAGATCAAGGGGCTTCAAGAAGTCGTCTCCGATCCACGGCGATAGGCATACGGTTCCGACGAAACCACCAGAACCAGAAGGGAAGAACATGAGCGACACCCGTTACCCTTATACGTACGCCGCGGACAACCTGCGCGAGCAGGCCCATCCGAGAGAGCGTTTTTCGCGATCCGATGCCTCGCGCGCAATCCAGGCGCTGGAGAATCGGCTGAAACTCGACGCCGGAGAGCTCGCGAAAAAGCTGGCGGACTACCGGCGCGGCCGGAACGGCAACACGAACACCCTCGCCGCCCCCGGCGGTACCGCATGGCCGCCGAACGATTCCGTGCGGGCGGCGATTCGCAACCAGAATCCCAACCTGATGAGCGAAAGCATCGACGCCATGACGGCCGCCGTCTGCGAGGCACTGACCATCGAGGCGACTGAAGAAGGCCCCAAGCCGGTGAGCGCAATTCCTGATCTCCCGCAATCGGTGATCGCCGCCGACTACGGCTGGCTACAGATCGCGCAGGGCGAAGTCGCTCCCGAGGATCGGGGTTGGGTCCTGCGGGCAATCGCCCGGCACATGCTGGGGGAGCAGCCGTGAGCCTCCCGCATCTCCTGCTGATCCATCGGCGAGCGCAGACCCCGGGTTTTAACCATGGGGTGAGCGAGCCACGGAGCAGTTCGACCTGAAGCGGTTGAAGGACAACCACGCCTCGATGAACCCGGACACGCCCGAACGCCCGCTGGCGGACGCATGCCGGGCGGTGGATCGGGCGTTGTTTCGGGCATCGAAGGGGGGGAATATGAAAACCTACGCGCAAAGGTTGCGCCATGCGATGGAACAAGCCGGGGTGACACAGATCGAGCTGGCGCAGAAGGTCGGGATCTCCCAGCAATCGGTCCATAAACTCGCCAGCAATGGAAAAGGTTCAAGACACACGCATTCCATTGCGCGCGCGCTGGGGATCTCCACGGACTGGCTCGAACGCGGCGAAGGCGGCATGTTCAATCCGGATGGAACTCCCTCGTTCAGTCAAGGCGCTCACCAGGAAGGCCGATTCGTTCCCGTCCTGGACAGCAACCGAATCCAGACGAGTGGCGGCCATTTATCGGCGATTGAACAGGCAACAGCCTCGGATCGGTGGGAATGGGTTGGACCGGAACTGGAAAAGAACCTGGGGAGGCAGGCGTTTGCATGGACCGTCGAGGACCGTCGGATGGAGCCGGTGTTTGAACGTGGTGATGTGCTGGTGATCGACCCAAGCCGCACCCCTGAGCCCGGCTCCATCATCCTGGCACGCATTGATGTCTCGGCCGATCACCTTCTGGGGCGAATGCGTGATCGCGGACGGGGTAAGGATGGAAGCGTAATACTGGAGATGCATCCAGAGAACCCCGACTACCCCTATTTCCGGATCTACCCCGAGTTCGAGAACAACCGTGAACTTGATGGTGGCTACGTGATCGGCTGTGTGGTCCAGCAGAGAAAACGATTGGGTGTTTGAGGAAACCATGACCGAGTTTCACCAGGACATCCAGACCGCCAGCCATAACCGTGCCACTGGGGCTGGCATAGAGACCATCGACCGGTTCCAGTCCCGGCGGCCCGCCCCGAAAAATCGACACAAGCCCCTTTTTCGATAACCTGGAACCGACTCAACCAGCGGACGCCGGCCCGCAGCCGGCGAGGAGGAAACATGGCACAGACCCGATTCGTGTACTTCACCAGCTGCGTCGACGACGATGCGGAAGCTATCGAAGCGATGGTGGATGCGTCGGTGGAGGTGGCCGCCAGCACGTTCCGTCGCCGCTGCGACTGGAGAGAGGCCACGGAACTGCTCGGCTACGACCAGTGCCCGCCGGGATTGCGGCTGGATACCGATGATGCGGTTCGATTCCACAAGAGCCGGTTCCGGGGATACCCCTGTTACTACATCGTTCATAGTTCGATCGAATACATCTTCGTGCATCCGGAGCACCGCCAGGCGCTGATGATGGATGAAAAAGAGCCGGTTTCCTGACTTCCGCGAGCGGTCCCCACGCAAGAAATCGACAGAAAGGCTTCATCCGCTACGATGGAAGCTCCATCAAACGTAACCGGCACCAAGCCGGGCAAGGAGGAATAATGCAGTACGAACTCGAAGTGATGCCGGTCTGGGATTCCGAGTTGGGGATGCCCGAAAAGGTGACCGTCGACATCGATGCCGATCTGGCGGAGAGGATTCGTCAGGTGTCGAAAACGGTCGAATCGATGGGGTTGAGCACCGCTAGGTTCCCTCTTCCTTCGGCGCATTGGGAAACGGAAGCCGAAAACGACATGCAGTTCTGTCGCCCCCGGGGCAGCTATTGTGCCGTTCACGAAGGCGGATATTTCTGCTTCGGCGGCTACATGAAAGAAACCGGTCGCTCATTCGAGACCGAAGACATCGATGTGGCTTCCATGCTCCGGGAGATGCGGAAGGAAGAGGCTCAGTAGGCGTACACCTCACGGGTGGGAGGTACCAGCCTCCCGTAAATCCGCTGAGTGGCTAACCGAGACCTCCGACGGGAGGCCTCGGGGGCTCACTCGAGAGTGACCCCGGCACCGAACAGCTTTCGGCAACCGGAAACGCCCCGCGGCATTAAAATCACCCTCGCCCTGCCCCGCTCACCAGTCAGACGATCCCTTCTCGCACCCCCCCGTTTCGACGGAACACGGAGCCTGGATAGGTGGCCCGCCAGACGAGCATCGATCCGCCGCCCGCAAAAAATCGACAGACGATCCGGTATTGGTAGCTTGGACTTGTCACCAACGAGAGACGGCGCCGGCCCGTAGCCGGGAGGAGAAGGAAAAATGGAACAGGTCAGCAAGACGCACGCGCTGGAATCCGTACGCGCGATTCGGCACGGCGAAGATGTCGAGTGGCATACCGCGAAGGCGTGCCAGTACATCGAGAGCACGCCCGCCCCCGGGGAGATGGAGACCGCCATGGTCAGCGCCCTCATCCCGTGGTGGAGCCTGGCCGCGGACATCGACGACGCCGACGAGTGGAAACGGGTTGCCCGGGCTGCGGGGACGATGATGCAGACGCTCGGAATTCTAGGGTACTACCGCGAGGCCCGGAATATCGAAACGCTCAAGGCCGTTGCGCTGGAACGAGGGCATTCGTCGTGAGTGAGCTTGAAAATCTGCCGGAAACTCTCCCCCGCGAGATCGCGGAACCCCTGTGTCGCCTGGAAGGCTCGTGCAGCAAGACGGGCCCGTGCAATGGAACATGCACAGCCAATCCGGCCGTGCAGCGAGCCTGGCGGGAACTCCGTGCAAGGCTAAAGGCATACACACCGGGCGATACCCAAGGACGTGGCCCGGGGTGGTGACCGAGAAAGGATAGAAAAAATCGACAGTGCAATCGATTTTGGTACGCTGAGAATCGATTTCAAAAATCATCGTTCCAGGGAAAAAGGAGCCACCCCATGAGCAAAAATGAATCGAAGACAATGAGCCATGAACCCCCGGAGCGGATGTTCGAGGACCCCAACATGATTCCCGACGAAGACTGGCCGCAGGAAGCCAACGACCCGCTGGAAAAGAGCCGGCATTCCGCGGAGGACTATCTGCGGATGGCGGCCGAAGAAATGCGGGATCGCGCCGCCAGCCGGGACAATCCCGAGGGTGAACGCAGTATGGGTCGGTGCGTGAACGCGATGAACGCCCTGTACGGCGACATGATCCGGCGGCGCATCGAAGCCGGCCTGGATCCGCTCAGTGAAACGCTGGGATGGGAATTCGCATCCCTTCTCAAGAAGGCGCGCAAGGGTGCGGGCAAGTACCGGGAAGACGATTACGTGGACGATGTCTCGTACGTCGCCCTGTCGGCGGAGAGTGCAGCACAGGAGAACCAGAACGATGGGTGACTACCACAACCGAATTATGAATCTGCAGGTCGGCGAAGACATGCCGGAGGAAAACCCGGGTCGCGGGGTGTACAAGAACGGCCACCGCGATGCCCGCCATGCGGCGGCCGAAATCGCGGCTGAAGCCGAGGTGGAGATCGCCGATTTGCGGGAGGCGCTGCTGGATATGCTGGAGAGCCACAAGACCACCAATATGTCGAACGGGGCGATTCAGCGCGCGGAAGAACGCGCTCGCACCGCCCTCTCCATGCGCAGCTGAGTCGAGAACAACCATGCGTCCAACCGAAATCACCCTCGGCGCCTGGTACGTGGTCAGGCACCCGCCTCGCAGTCGTTTCTTCCGCTCAGGAGAGCGCGTGCGCGTCAGAGAGGATCGTGGCGACGGTTTTCCGATGGTCGTCAGTCGAAGCGGTCGTTGCGGTCATCTCAGCGCGTGGAGGCTGGCGGATCCGTCCGTGGCGGTTACGGGCGACCATGAAGGCTGATTGCTTTCCACCCCTTGAAATACTGGAAACAAGCTGCCGACAGTGATGCCGACTTTCGCATTATCCTCCCCGGCACAAGTGGTTCTATTCAGGAAGGTGCTGATGAGTCGCCCTTCATGGAGGGCGGAACGACCTATGAGGTCGATGGGGAATACCGTGTTCATGTCTTCGACTCGACAGGGTCCGACACCCTCAATGTCCGTGATCCCGGAACCGCTGAATACCTCGTTGTTGCCGGAGGCGGTGGTGGTGCCTGGAATGGTGGCGGCGGCGGTGGTGGTGCCGTTCTGTCGGGGGCCAAGGAATTCAAGGAAGGACAGACAGAGATCCATGTAGGGCGGGGAGGTAGCGGTCACTCCGGTAGCACAGGTTCTGGCTCGTCCGGAGAAGACTCCTTCCTCGGAGGCGTTGTTGCAATCGGAGGCGGTTACGGCGCATACGACGAACCCGGCGGCGATGGTGGTAATGGTGGCGGCTCCGGGAATACCTCTGAAGATCCCGGCGGGGAGGGTCTGCAGGGCAACCCCGGTGGTGCCAATGCCGGTGGTTCTGACGGAGGCGGCGGGGGTGCCGGTGAGCCTGGAGAAGATGGCTGGATCGATGAAAATGGGGACCCCGTGGCCGGTGACGGCGGTGACGGTGTTGAGTCCACTATTTCCGGCGAATCCCGGTATTACGGAGGTGGCGGTGGAGCCCGCGCCGGACAAGCGGGAACCAACGACAAGCAAGATAGTGACGGTGGCCTCGGCGGCGGCGATATGGGTCAGGATGGCACACCAGAAACCGGTGGCGGCGGTGGTGGTGGAACCTCCGGCGGTGGAGGTGGTGATGGGGGCTCCGGAATCGTTATTATCCGATACTCTATCGAGTAATTAAAACTATCTAACCCCGGGCCACCGATGGATCCGCCGGCGTGGACCTGCGGGCGCACCATCGGCGCTGATTGCGTATGGAGAAGCCAACGCGGGTTCCCTCGCTGCGAGCGGGATCCCGGGGCAGTTTATCCGCCTGGAAAATCGGGAAGTGTGTGATGAATGAAATGACAAAAAAACAGGTACTGGAAGAGTTCGACAATCTGATGGCGGCATCCGAAACACGAAATGGATACCAGGCCAAGGAGCTACGCGAAAGGCGTGAAAGAGTTCGCCGCTACATTGAGCAGTGCAAACCGGTGCCTCTCCCGGAAAGCTTGTCGCGCGAGCAAGCCGAGCCCCTTTGCCGTCTCGAGGGTTCGTGTGAAAGCGGCGCCGACGAGTGCCACGGGGACTGTGAGTGCAGCCCGAAGGTTCAAGGTGCCTGGCGTGAACTGCGAGAAATGATCATCGATTCCGCGCCGGGGCCGAACGCGCAGCCCGTACCGGGTCTTCCCGCATGGGCAATAAACAATGGATACGGGTGGCCGCAAATTGCGTCCGGCGAATGCGCCCACATCGCCGCGCCGTTACTGGCAGACATCGGGAAAAAAGTTCTCGCTGCCGCGGCGAAGACGGAAGGAGGTGCGTGATGGAGGACATCGTGAAACGTCTGACCGACCTCGCGGACCTGAACCAGGCCCACTCTGTTGGCGCTATGTCGAACGGTCTGGAAGAAGCCGCGGACGAGATCGAGCGGCTGCGCGCGGAGAACGAACGGCTGCGGCAATCCCATCCGGTGCCGGAGACTCAGACGGCGCTGGAAAGCTGGCGCACCTTGGCCGAAGAAGTATTCAGCACGCTCCAGAGAGCGATTCCGCCGGCAGACGAGTCATTCGAGGCAGCCGGACGGGCGGCCTACGAACAGCTTCAGAACGCACTGGAGAATAACGAGCCCCCGGGGTGTCAGCCATCGGCTGAGGCGTTTCAATACGTCGATGTGACGGCGCCAGGCGGGTGTAAGGGATACATCAACTTGTTCTGGCGAGACCAGGTGATCGCACTGGTTCCCCCGCCCGTGGCGGATGAAATCAAGGAGGCCATCGACGCCCGGCCGGAGCCGGAAACGCGTCACACGGACGATCTTGCCGTGGACCGCTTCGCACGCGCCATGAAGCGCAAGCTCGCCAAGGCCCGCGAGAAAGGCCGTGGCGGCTGGGACGACCCGGACCAGTGCTCGGGCGAAATGCTCGCGCGAATGCTGGTGGAGCATCTGTACAAGGGGAACCCGGGCAACCTCGAAGATATCGCGAACTTCGCGATGATGATGCATCAACGAGGAGAAGATCCCGAACAGCTGGCGGAGGCAGTACGAACGCTCCCAAGTGGGTGGCAGATGATGCCACCGAAGCCGGACGACAACATGCTGGCGGCATTCGTGGATGCGGTCGTCGGTGGCTGGGAAAACGCGCCTGACGCGCAAAAGGACATGGTGAGGCAGAAACTGCGCGAGGCTTACCAGGGTATGCGTAACGCGGCGCCACGGCCACAGGTGAGCAGCGATGAGTGAGATCAAGATGGGCGTCCTGAGAATGCCCGACGAGCTTTTCTGGTCGGACGAGCCCATGATCCGCCAGCAGCACAACCAGGTCCGGTACGAGGCCGCTGACGAGATCGAGTGGCTGCGCGCGGAGAACGCCCGCCTGCACGCCCGGGTGCAGGAGATGGACCGCCAGCTGGGCCAGAAAAAGTGCCAGTACGACCGATGCCCGGTGCTGATCGCCGAGCGATCCCTGATGGATCGACTTTACGAATCGCTTCGCCTGGTCCGAACGGATGCCCGTTGTGATGCAAACCGAGGGCGCGTAAAGGAGCTGTTCGATCGCGACATGGAAAACGCGCAAGCGGCACTCGACGAATACGATCGTCGAGCCAAACGGAAAAGGTGAGGCGACGAAGCGCACGAGTACCCGGTTGGGCGATCACACCCAAGCCGTACCGGGGCGCGCACTTTTGACGCACCTCCCTCCCCTCAACCGCCAGCCAGTGGCGGTCGGTATCTCGGTTGATCCAGAAAATCGACAGACGGCTCCTTTTTGCTACCTTGGGATCTCTTCAACGGATCGGCCCGAAGCCGAAAGGAGCATGAGTCATGTCGAAAGCGCCCATCACGATCCATACCGAGCAGAGTGTCGATGTGACCAACCCGAAGGAGAACCGGTAATGTCCGAGCGGTGCCCGGTGTGCAATACGCCGATGGAATTCCTGGCCGGCGAACCCGCGCACCCGGCGAATCTTTACTGTCCGAACGCCGCCTGCGGGCGGCGTGAACAAAACCCTGCCGAGGAAAGCGTCAGTGAGTCGAACACTAAGGGCCGGTTGCCGCAACTCGCACAGACGGAAGGGTTCCGCGATCCATCAATTCTCGATCAGGTTCCGCCGGGATGGCGGATCCGTTACGAGGACGGTGCAGCACAAATCATATCGCCCGACGGAAGCGGCGCCTGGTTCGGCACCAGTGACCTCAAGGATCGACTGGTGAGTCAGTTGGTGGAGGCCATCGTGGTTGGAGAGGCCTTCGATCAAATCGACCGAAAGAAGAGAAGCGCGCAATGACGAACCTGAACACTTTCCGGGACGCCGTTAAGGGACGGTATCCCCCGAAGCCCGAGAAAGGATTACCCCAGAGTCAGTGGGCCACCATGTGGAATGCCCTGGAAACTGTCAGCAAGGAGGATGCGGTAGCGGAAGAACAGCTAAAAGAGTTTTATCGTCAATACCGGGACATTGTAAGTGACGCGGTCCGGTTTGCTCGTTGGCTCGATGCCGTGCGTAAGGCCCTGGGAGTACCGATGCCATCGACGGACCATTCGGATGAGTGCCTGGCGAATGGCAGTCTTTTTGAGTGCCTGCGGGAAGCCGCCAGGACAGCGACGCCTCCGACACCCGATGGCTGGTGTTTTGCCCCCGAAAAACCGGACCAATACATGGTGGAGCAGGCCATCGAGGCGGGTTCCCCGCCCGGCTTTGTCGATCACTACCGGGTCTCCCTTGGCGCCATCTCCGGAGGAAAGCCAGAGGGTTACCCTGTGCCACAAGCCTGGAAGGAGGAAGGGCTTCCCGCGGCTCTCAATGTCCTCGTAAACAACCAGTTGAAGAGCTCCGAGAGACAGAAGGCGCTGGCTTTGCAGCAAGTAGCGTACTGGATGGAAGCTGAAGGGGTGGAAAGCGGTGTCTCTCAGGAAACCGAGACGAATGGGATCCCCGAATACGGTGATATCGAAATCGGTGAGCTGGCCAACCGGGCCCGGAGTGATGCGTATGCAGTCGAAGGATTGCAGGCTCTTTGGCTTAGGACGGATGAGGCTCGGTCTATGGTCGATGAATATGCCAGGACGCTCGACCGGGTTCGAAGAGAACTTGGCGTGCCGCCACAAGGCTCCCCGGAGGCGCTGACGGAGACCCTGGTGGAGACCATCCGGAGAAGGGAGTTCTCCGCAAACGAAAACTGGATGCTTGTACCGTTGGAAGCGGATGAAAGGATGATCGAAGCGGCTCGGGAAGCAGGCGCCTCGAAAGACTTTGCCACACACTATCGAGCGGCAATCCGTTCGGCGCCAGGAATGAAAACGTATCCGCCGAACGCGCCTCAGTTCTGGGTGGATGCCGGCATTGCAGACGTTCTTCGCGATATGGCGTCCGACTGGTATCGAGGAGAACTGTCGACTGAGCGGGGTGTTGCCGATGAATTCAAGAAGAATCAGAAGCAAATGGCCCGGTGGGCAGAAGTGATGAGGCACATGGCGGAATGGATCGATGCCTCGAAGGGCGCCCGGGAGACAGCATGAGAGCAACGCGGGAAAAGACTGTCTTCGACCCCAACAGTGAACGGAAAAAGAGGAACGAGCAATGATATATCAGAGCATGATCGAAGAAGCCGCCGCCGGGCGGTACCCGCAAGAACCCACGGATGAACAAATGGGTCCTTTGAGGGCTGCATGCAAGGACGATTCGGTCGCGATGGAACAGCTGGATCATCTGATCCATGTGCATCAGAAAACGATCGAGGATATCCATCGGTTCGCTCGCCTTCTGGATGCGACTCGTCAGGCAGCGGGGTTCCCCTCCTCGGGTTCGGAAGATGAGCTGTACAGAGCCTTGCATGAAGCCGCCAGCGTGGCCCATCAACCCACCCCTGATGGGTGGCTGTTCGTCCCCGTCCGGCCGGATCCGCACATGGTCGACCGCGCCCTCAAGAAAGGCGCCGGGCCGGACTTTGCGGACCACTACCGGGCGGCGCTGAAGGCGATTGAAGGCACGGAGCCCGAACGGGTTTCGGCGCCGGCGATCTGGGGGGAAAGCTGCGTGACGGACGCCCTTCGGGATCTCGCGGGTGACGAGAAGGTATCGGGCGATATCCAGACCGCACACGCTCTGCAATCGATGGCGGGATGGATGGACCCCATCGCACCGACAGCCGATGCACGTCGGGTATCCGAACCCGGCATCCAGGCCCGATATGAGCACGAAGAGGCCAAGCAGCTGGAAAGCCGGGCCCGGAAGGATGAAGCCGCCGACAACGCCCTGATGAATTTGCGCGACGCCCTGCAGATGAACCAGGAGATCGCCATGGAGTACGCCGAAGTCCTGGAGGGTATCCGGTCCGAACTCGGCGTGCCGGCGCATCCACTGGAATCGCTGGAGGTACGGCTGACCCGTGCGATCGAACGAAAGGAAGCCCTCGCAAACGAACGATGGGTGCTGGCGCCGCTGGAGGCCGACGAGCGAATGGTCGAAGCCGCCCGCGCAGCCGGGGCGGCCGAGGACTTCACGATGCACTATCACGAAGCGATCCAGGCGACGCCCGCGATGAAGCACTACCAGGCCAACGCCCCTCGGGAATGGGTCGATGCCAACCTGGGGGCACTTTTCCATGACACCGCGTTCGAGTTGTCCCAAGAGGACCCGTCGGTCGGGATCTTCGCGGATCCGGAATCCGCGGAAGTGCTGGAACAGATGGCGGCGTGGTTGGACGCATCCAGTGAACAAAGGGAGGCGGCATGAAGGAAGCACCGGACAAACGGGTCTTCGATGCCACCAGCGACCGCTACATCCCGATGCCGGCGTTTGAGCGGATGCCCTGCGGGGCAATGGCGCCCGTGGACGATACGGGGAGTTTTCCCGCCTATCGCTGCCAGAACTGCGGGGCACTGAAGGGAAGCATGGGCGTTCCCGATCGCTGCCAGGAGAGCGCCGGTGAAACGTAAATGGCTGTACCAGGAGAACGACAAGCCCCCTGCCCTCGCACCGGCTGCGCTGGTGGAAGCGGAGTGGCGGGACATCCAGGGCGGGCCATCGGCCGTGGCCGATGCCATCCGCGTCGATGAAGTGCCGTGGTCGCAGCGCGTTTGGTATCGGCTCCTCACCGACCGGGATGGCACCCCGTACTGCAGTGCCGAAGGCCTGGAGCCGGAAACGGAGAGTGTCGCAACGCACCCGGACGGTACCGTGGTTCAGATTCAGTCCGCCGAAGCGGTACTGGGGACGATCACGGAGGCCCCGGAAACCCATCGGCATCCCGCGTCGCCGGACGATTCGGTTCGGGTGTACCGGGTCTGGAGGTAATCGGTGGCCGAATGGATCGAAATCCTGGCGTTGCTGATCGGTTATGCCGTGATCGTCGCGGGCGCCCTCGCCCTGGCCGCGTTCGTGGTGTTCAGCTGCATCAGCTATTTCTGGCGCCGATACGGGGACGTGCATGCCCTCGTGAACGTGGTACGGGAAGCGAGGCGTCAGGGGCGAACAATCTATCGAGAGGACAAGCGAGATGTCGATGATTAAGCATGACAGCCACAATCCGCCCACACTGGCACCGGCCGCCTGGGTCGAATGCATCGACGGTCCGAATGGGTGGGTGGATACGGTGGCGCGAGTGGACTGGTGCCCGGGGATCGAGTATCAGCCGCTCACGGCTGCGGATGGGGTGCCTCTCTGCAGCCCGAAGGGGTTGGACGCTTTCGCGAGATACGTGGTCACCACCGGGTATGGCACCGTCGCACAGACCGACTTGATGCCGGAGCGGGTGGAGGGAACCTGGATGCCTACGGGGAACTGGTGCGAAGCACCGGAAACCCATCGCCACCCGGGTAACTGGCGGGAGTCTCTGTATCGCGTCTGGGCAGGACCGGGAGCCTGAGCATGTCGTGCGGATGTGACACGGAAGTCCCGGATCTGTGTCAGCAGGATTGGCGCACGGCGCAGAAAGCGCACCGATGCGCCGACTGCCATCGAGCGATCCGGGCGGGTGAGCAGTATCTGGAATACCGAACCCTGCTCGACGGGAGCTGGCGGATCGACCGGGTCTGCCCGCACTGCGATGCGGTACGGGCGGCCCTCGCAAGTCGCCTCCCCTGTTATTGCTATCTGATCGGCGGGCTCTACGCCGACGAAGGGCTTCCCGAATACATCGCCGACCTGCGTTCGGCCGAAACAGGCGATGCCTTCGCCGTGCTGCGGTTGATCGTAACCGGCCGCCGCGCGAAGCAAAACAGCCCCTGGACCGAACATCATCGCTGGCGGCGCAAGCAACCATCGAGGTAACGAATGGACGCAAACTGGAACAACCGACACGAGCGGGCACGTACCCTCCTCCAGTATGTAGCCGAGGCCGGCGCATCCGAAAAAGGCGATCACGCCCTGCAGGAGCTTCGCCGGTACATCGACTCGATGGAGGCCGTAGAAAACGAACTCACGACGGCCTATATGGCTGGCTTTGAGGACGGGAAGGATTCGGCGATTGAGGGGCA
Source organism: Thioalkalivibrio sp. ALE19 (assembly GCF_000428605.1). NCBI lineage: Bacteria > Pseudomonadati > Pseudomonadota > Gammaproteobacteria > Chromatiales > Ectothiorhodospiraceae > Thioalkalivibrio > Thioalkalivibrio sp. ALE19. The sequence continues at coordinate 20,892 of NZ_KE386771.1, read as the reverse complement.
GACATCGAGTGCAAAAATGTCCGACAATGCCGGGGTCAAGGAAACGAAATAACGGGTCACCCATGGAGGGAACAATGAAAATTGAGAGACTTGCCAGGGACGGTTGGTATCCGGTCAGTCCGTCGGAGATGGTCAACCTGGAACCGGGCGATATCATTCGCGCGGGTGACAACCCGGCCCCGAAAAGGATCACCTCGCCGCCAAACGATTGCGGAAACGGAAGGTTGGAACTAAAAGCGGAGCCGGCCATCCCCTCGGATGCCCCTGTTGCCGTCAACCTCGCCTCCGATGCCGTTGCCGAGGCCATGGATTGCACCTGCGGATCAATGACGGATTTCGGAGACGGCACCGGGATCCTCGCGGATTTTGCAGCGACCGGGAATCTCTATTCCCCGCGACTGCCGCATGAGGAACTGAAGGCCTTCTGCGAGGAGCATATCGAGCGGTACCGGGCCTTTTTCGATGCGAACCGGGACGCTGTTGAGGATGGGAATCCGCCTCCGATGGAGCCCTGGTGGGGAGAGTCGCGATGAAGATCGAAACGCTCGAAAGGGATGGATGGCGGTGGGTCAATGCGTCGAGTCTGCCCGAGGGGGCGATCATCCGGCTCAACGACGACCCGAAGCCCATGCGGGTAACGGAACCCCTGAAGGAAGGTCAGAAAAACATCGAGCGTTTGGGGTGCGAACCGGCGATCCCGAAAAACGGCTCGACCCCAATCCCGCTGGTATCCGACACTGTGGCGGAAGTCATGGAGTGTACCGGCGGAGAAGTCACACCGCTGGGGGACGGCACCGTGGTCATCGCGGACTTCGAGGGCGCCGGGCATCTGTATTCGCCACGCCTGTTCCTGGAAGAACTGGAGGTCTTCTGCGAGAAGAACATCGAACGCTACCGGCAATTCCTGGAAGCGAACCGAGAGGCGATTGAATCCGGGCAGCCGCCACCGATGGATGCCTGGTGGAGTCGGTCCATGGCCGGCGACCGCAACGAGAAGCTGATGACGCTGCTGGCGGATCTGGAAGAAACCTTCCAGGCGTACAACGCCGTCGCCCGGGGCGCCCTGGACATGAATGTATCGGTGGGTGCGCACGCCCTGCGCCGCCGCATTGCGGCGCGGCTGGAGGACAACCGCCTCCCGAGTCCGGAAGAAACGCGCTGGCTGCTGGAAGACGCCATCGAGGTCCTGAACAACGATCCCGTGCTGACCGAGTCCGAGCCTGCCCCTCACCGGGAAGACCTACTGAGCCGGTGCCGGTCACTGCTGGACGCAGACAACCCAAGGGAAAGCCGGGAGAGGGTGACCGAGGCGCTGTACGATGCCGCGGCGGACGCGATCGAGGCCGGTCTGATCCCGGTGCCGGAGCCCGCACACCGGCTGGCGCCAGTGGATGAACAGGCGGTGGAGGCCGCCGGGCGCCTGCGCCTGGCGGTGGAAGGCTATCGGGCATACCGGGAGCACATGGAAACGCTCAAGGTGGATCCGGTGGTACCGCGCACCCTCCCCGGCTACGTGTCCCGTCAGGACATCCATGCGTGGGTTCGGAAAAAACAGGAAGAGCTCCGCGAGACCGGCGACGACCTCTTCGATCGAGCCGCGGTCCTGTCCGGGTGCGACTCCTTGCTGGATATCGCGGACCAGGCCCGGGGGATGCCCATGGGCTGGCGGGAAACCCTGCAGTCGCTGGTGGCCTGGATCGAGGCGTCCCGGGACGATGCGCAGCCGGACGAAGACCCATCGGATCTGGTCCGTCATGCCCGGATGATCCTGGAAACCACGCAGCCGGTGGTGCTGATGGATCGGGAGAAGGTCCCGCGCTGGAAGGAAGACGCCGCGCGCGAACTGGCCCAGTACCTGGGGGAGCATCCCGATTTCTCCGATGAAGAGTCGAAACTGGGCTATCGGTGGCAGGACTACCTGCGCATGGTTGAGCTGGTGGAGAGCGCCCATCGGCGCCATGTCGATCTGGCCGATGACTGGAAGGATCGGGCGGCGTACGCCATCTGCCGACAGTGCGACGACGACCCGGACGCTCAGGGCGATGCTCGGGGGAACGATTATCGGTGGCAGGACTATCTCGAGATCGTCGAGGAAGTGGAACGACAGCGCCAGGAGGCGAAACATGCTTGACTGGATCACCCCCGGTCGTCGTGATCGAACACGGCGCCGTGGATGGCCCGAAATGAACCTGAAGGCTTATGCCGTTTATGCCCTGCTGATGATGGCGGCCATCGGGATCTGGGGCATTCCACAGGATCATCCGATTACCCAGCATCTGTCGTCCGCCTGGCCGTTGACGCTGGTGATGATGATGGGCCCGCTCATCGGGTCCAATCGCATCCGATCTCTAGTGAAGTGGATGATCGCGCCACTGCTCCTGGTCGCGACGATTCAGGTTCACATGATCACCGTGTTGGTCTCCGGGGTCGAACCGATCCCGGAAGACCCCATGGCTGGACCGCTGACGTTCGTGATTCTGTACATCCTCGTCGCCGGCCTGGCGCTCGAGGTTCTGGTGCGCAGCCGCCTGGAACACGAACCCGAGCCCGCCGATCAAACCGAATCCGGGACCGCGCCTGGAGCCAGCGAGGCCCGGGTCGCTGAATCATCCAGCGACGCCGGCCATGACGAACAGCCGTACCCGGAAGAAACCGGCACGCCCGAAACCAGGGAGGGAAAACGAAATGACAAATGAAGCGAGTGTTGTGGTTCGCCCGGCCATACGGGCGTTTTACGGGCGGATCTTCTTTTTGCTGCTGCTGGCGGCCGGTGGGTTGATGGCCCCGAACGGTGTGGCCTGGCTGGCGGAACAGGATCATCAGCAGTTGCGCGATCTCGCGGCCGCCTCGTTCGACCTGCCGGGGCTCGGGGACACCGGGCTGGCGACGATCGGAATGATGATCGGTTTTATCGGGGCCGCGGTCATGGCGCTGTCGATCACCTACTCCCGCTACTACTACACCTGGACGTTTCACCCGGGGTATATGCACGCCTCCATTGGACTGGTTGCCAACAAGGAGCGGTCGCTGTACTACGAAAACGCCCGAATCCCGACCATCCGGCGGGGGATCGTTGATCGGATTCTGGTGGTCGGTGATCTGGAGGTTTCATCGACCGGCGGCGGCGACGAAGGGGAATTTCACATGCAGCATGTATCCAATCCGAAGCGGCTCAAACAGGTCGTGATGAATCGAATCGAAGCGTCGCGGGGCAAGTGAAAACGATTGATGGCAGAACCGCGAATTCCGGTGTAACATAAAAATCCGGCCACCCCGCCAGGTGGTCGGCGCTCATATACTTGCCTTGAGCGAGCTCAACTTCGGCATCGGGCAGTCGCAAGACGACCCGAAAAGGGCCAGCATCCGAACGGGTGACGGCCCTTTTTTGTGTGCATCGAGGTTAGCGTTTTCGTTTCTGCCGGCGATCGAGATACAGCGCCAGAACCACGATCAGCGCCGTGCCGACGGCCACCATGCCGATCAGAAAATAGGTGGTCCCCATGGATGCTCCTCCCCTCGCCGTCTCGATCCATTATCCGCCAGCTCGGGGCTCAATGCGACCAGAAGCGTCCGCCAGCCTGGGGCACGCCCCGATCCGACCGCGGTTACTCGGCGCGGTCGCGGGCCATCATCTGCTGGATGCGGAACAGATAGGTGACCATAGCGCCAACACCGAGAATCAGAAGACCACTGACCACGCCATAAAGCGAGACGCTCAGGATCGACGCCACGATCGCCAGGTCGCCCGCCTGGTCCGGGAGATGTGCAGCCTTGACGAAGCCGTCAACCAGATCGACCAGGATTACGATGACCCCGATCACCATCAGGGCCGGGCCCACGGCATCACGCGACTTCAGGGCTTCCTGGACCGGGTCGTTGCCCTGACCGGCTGAAGCCCCGCTCGCACCACTGGAGGAGTGGGGTTCGCCGTCCAGCGGCTCGACATCCACAATAACGGCATCCGGATAGCTTTGTTTCAGGCGTTGCTCGGCCCCCCGGGCATTCGGTGCGTCGATCGACATCCCGTGATTTTCACCACCTTGTTCAAAGTGAACATGCCACTTCATTTTCACCTCTCATGCTGTTTTGGAAAACGACAACGCTAGACGAAAAGGAAGGTCGAAAACAAGAAGGCGATCGGGTAACATTCAGCATGTAACAAGAAAATCGACAGGGAGAGAAAACGGGTTAGGATGACCGCAAATCCAGACGACAGGAGATCCTGGAATTGACGGCGACGGATGCGAAACCGATTTTTGTACTCGGGGCGGATGACCCCGAGATGGCGCGAATCAAGACGGTCGTCGGGCTGGCCCGAAAGCTCGGGCTGGTGAGCGGCTATATTCAGGGGTGGTCGAAAGGATCGCCCGTTCACCCGGGCAACGCCTACGCTGTCGATCAGTGTCCGGGGCTTCCCGGTGACGTACCGCTGGTGCTCGTAGAGTGCGGTTTTGCGGAGAGCGCGCCCAAGGAGTGCCACGAGCGGGTCATCCAGCGCGTGGATCACCATAACCCCGGCGATCCCGGGTTTGACTGCGCACCGGAGGCCTTCTGGGAGGGCTCATCGATCGGTCAGGTGGTCAACTGGATCAATAGCGACCTGGCGGAACCGCAGGCGATGGGGCCGCTTTTCGCGGAGGCCGTAGCCCCGCACATGCGGGATCTGTACCTGGCGGCCGCGGCGGATCACTGCCTGAAGGCCGCGTACGAAGAATGCTGCCCGGGAATTTCGTCCGAGGAGATCGAGACCTGGCGGGTACAGACACGCGCGAAGCACCAGAACCAGCCGGAGGAGACGGTCCGGATGCGTATCCGGGAAGCCCGGGCCACGATCATGCAGGCGTTGCACAATCCGGAACAGGTGGTGGAGATCGCGGGTGGCCCCATCGTGCGGCTCCCGGGGACGATCAATGAGCTGCCGGAGGCTTCGATGCAGCTGGGGGTGCCGGTGGAATACCGCATGGAAGATGCTCGATCGAAACGCATCAAGGTCGGATTGATCGGCGGGGAACCCGCGCAGATCGAGGAGTGGATGGACCGGTTCGCTCGGGACTACGGGCTGGAAGATGTCTATGGGGCCCCGGTTCGGGGTTTTGCCGGAGGGTATCAGCCGATGAAAAAGGAGGATTGACGTTGGATCGAACGATCGACCGCGAGGATTTCTTCCGTTGGGTGGAGAAACAGCGCCTGGTGTATGCAAGCTGCATGGTGACTCGCGGATCATTCCGCAAGCCCCTCGAGTTCGTCACCAACGTCGGCGCAAACGATTTCGAGATTCGCCTGGGCGAAAAGGTGGTCTACGAGGGCGATTCTTTCGAAGAGGCACGGGCGGCTTACGAACGTGAGGTGAACGCATGATGGCACTGGGCCCCCTGCCCGGCACCAGCCCGCGGGACGACGCCATGCGGGTGCTGCCGGAGGGGACGCGGTGCCAGCGCCGGGGCGCCTCCCCTCACCCGCATTTCGTGATCCTCCTGCCGGGTGTGGAGCAGCCGTATGCCATGGGCCGCAGTGCGCCGCAGGCCTGGACGCGTGCCCGTCAACGCTGGGAGTCCCGAGAACAGGTTAGCAGCAGGGCTTAATCGTGATGCATGTTCCTTCGAGTATCTATATCCCGTGGGTCTCCATTCTGGTGGGCCTGACGGTGGGGCTCATGGTCGGCATGAGTCTGGCGATCGCCGAAAACAACCGAGACCAACTCGCAAAGAACGCGCCCGGGGATCTGCCGACCCTACCCCTGGAGGTGGGCGACCGGACGCTGACGGTTGAGCTCGCCGCCAGCCCCGAAAGTCAGCGACGCGGGCTGATGCACCGTGAGCATCTGCCCGATGACCACGGCATGCTGTTCCTGTGGGACAACGCCGGCCCTCGGGCCATGTGGATGCGCAATACGGTCATCCCGCTGGACGTCGCGTTCATCGACGCCGAGGGGGTCATCACCAACATCGAGACCATGCAGCCGGAGACCACCCGCCAGCATGAGTCCGCAGGCCCGGTTCCTTACGCCCTGGAGGTCAATGCCGGATGGTTCGAGGCGCACGGCATCGAGGCCGGTGACCGGATACCGGAGCTGGACCGGTCGCAATTTGAGGGGGAAGCGAATTGATCGAACTGCGCACCCTGCAGGGATCCCGAACACTGACCGAAGAGATGCGGTTTATCTCCGATTGCGGCTACCGCCGTTTTGTGTCGTGTGCGCAGGAGACCCCGGACGACCCCGAACCGCCGCGGATCGCATTTCAGGTCGAGATGTGCGGCATCGCCACGGCCGAGGTGTCCGTGCAGCGCAATGGGCAGACGATCAGCGGTTTCCCCCTGGAGGTGGGTGATCTGATCGGGTTCCAGCGATTCGACGGCCTGGAGCTGGTGGAAAGCGAGGTACGGCGCCTGAAGATCATTCACTCGGACGAAGTGAATCCGAGCGCGGGCGCCTGGCTGGAGTCCGAGGCCGTATCGGACGACGAGATCGAGCAGATCCGTCGATCGATGGCGAAGAAGCTGGAGCTGAAATCCCCGGCGCATTACCGCGCGCTGTCGATCGCCACCCCCGTCGAGGTCGTGTATCTGGCCTCGACCATGTGCCCATCAAGACACGAATTCGCGCCCACACGCGCCGTTCCATGGAGGGACTGATGTTCTGGCTGGATCGTGAGACGCTGTACCGCAATGGATTCCAGTACCTGGGGCGTCAGTATGGCGTATTGCCGATCGCCATTCGCATTGATGAAAACGGATCGGCGGACCTGGTGCATCGTATTCAGGGGGTGACCTGGTTCAAGAAAGGCGTTCGGGCCATGTGGGCCGCAACGCATGTCGCCAGTTATATCGTGGAGACCGAGCGGGAGATCGAGGACCCCTTGAAGGCTTCCATCCGGATCACCGGGCGGGTCGGGTTCCCTGCCTGAACGAACAGGAGAACGCGCCATGCGAATGGCCCTCTGGCAGCACCCCAAGCGCAAAACGCTTCGCCGCGTGTATATCAATGGCATGCCGGGCGTTCCCCGCGAGAACAAGCTGTATTTCGAGCCCATCGGGCGCTCCCGGATCGGCATCCGCCTGGTGGCCGGCGACTGGCACGAACACGCGCTGGAGCAACTGTTCGAAGCCGGCATCCTCGACTCAGCGGCGGACCTGGCCGGCATGAGCCTGGAAGACGTGGTGGAAGCGAGCGAGAAGGAGCCGGCCGCCCCGCCCCCGGCGCGGGCGACCCGGGGTCCCGCACACCGCGATGCCGAGGTGGCCGCACTGGATCCGCGGACGATTCCGGTACCGGACCCGGTCACCATTCGGGTGGACCATCGCGAGCCGCCGGAGCTGTTCGACGCGCTGGCGGGCATCCCGAACGTCGAGATCGAGCGCGCGGAGCTGCCGATGGGCGATATCGAAATCAACGGGTCCATCGTGATCGAGCGCAAGTCGTGCCGAGGGAACAGTGACGGTCACACCGATTTCGAGGCCTCCGTGATCGGCGAGGACAAGCGCCTGTTCACGCAGTCGGAGAAGATGCGGCTGGCGGAGGGGTGCCTGCCGATTTTCATCCTGGAAGGTGAGCCCCACCAGTCCCAGCAGGCCATGACGCCGCAACAGGTGGACGGGGCGATCTCGTTCCTGGTGACCGTCCAGCGGCTGAACGTGATCACCACCTATTCGGTGCATCACACGGCCTACGTCCTCGTGAAACTGGCGACCCACGACCGGTCAGGCCTGGGGTACGTCCCGCCGCTGCGCGGGAAGAAGCCGGCCGGGCAAAAGGAGCGGCTGGCGTTCGTGCTCGAGGGGCTTCCCGGTTTGAGCGGGGCTTTCGCCCAGCGCATCGCGTCGCAGTACGACACCCTGGCAGACATCGTGAACGCCTCGGACGAGGAATTGCTGTCGATCGAAGGCATCGGCCCCAAGCGCCTGGCGGATATGCGTCGGGTGCTCGGCGGCGGATAGGAAACCCACGAGAAGAGATCGAAGAAATCATGGAAGAAAACACGCAGGAGCCCGACCATTTGGCGGGCACCCCCAACCAGGTCATCATCCACGAGATGCCGGACGGCTGTTTCGGTATTGAGGCGCCGCAGGGCGCGTCCATGCGACTGATCGCCAGCCTTTTCCACGGGCTGGCGGAACAGGATCCGTCGCTTCAGATGGATGTCGATCTGTCGAGACGTCTGGGGTGGACCTATTTCCTCGGTCCGCAGGAGGCGCTGATTCAACGCCGAGACGAACAGAAGGCCGAAGCGGAAAAGAATCGGCCGGATGCCGGCGCCGGCTTTATCGAGCGACTGAGGCACTGGTTTGAGTTCGGCGAACGCGGACTGTCTTCGGAGACGCTGGCGGCCTATGCGAAAGCGAAGCACGGGAACGGATCGCTCCCCGAGGACATCGACTACCCCCTCGATGCGGGGGATCTGCGCCGGTGCCGGTTGCTGGTGGAACAGGTGCCCGAGGCCTCGCCCAACCAGCTGCCCGATCTGCTCGACGCCAGCCCGGAGTGGAAGGCCATCGCGTTCGAGTGGGACGCGCTGTGTGCCAAGATGGACGAGGAATGCCCCGAATGGCGTAATCCACCGCGCGATGCCCGTTCTCGCCAGGTCTCCCAAATGCTGAGCTCGATCGTGTATCCCGAAGTCAGCTGAACGGCCCGGCGCGGGCCGAAAATGGACAAAGTCTGCAACAAGGAGTGTGACGCGATGCCTGTTTTCCCGGTGATCTACCCCACCGTGCGGTTCCGTATCGACCCGAACGGATACATCATCGACCTTGGGCCGGAGTGGGAGGACATGACGGGCATCCCCCGCTCCACCGCTCTCCGGACCGGGGTGGACGAATGGATCGAAACCCCGGATCCCGCCTACACCTTCGATGAGTGGGCAAAGGCTCATACCTGCCAGCTGCTCGATATCCGGCTCAAACGGCGCTCGGGGCCCTCGGAGTGGGTCGTTTGCTGCGTGGATCCGGAGGCATTTGAGGATGGCTCGTTCGGCGTGACCGGCTGGATTTTCGATCACAACGACTCGATTCGCATCTGCCGGGAAATGCGGAACGGCGGAGCGGGCAGCGAAACGTTCCTGAAGTCCCGGCCCTGCTTCACGATGAGCCATGACGGGACGATCCTGGCGCAAAACGAGAGCTACAAGCGTTTCTTCGATGCCCGCCCCGGGGAGGATGCCTGCGCCCGTCCGCCGTTCTTCCCGGGACAGGAAGACGAGGCCACCATCCCGACGGAAATCCTGCGGGTGCTCCGGCTCAAGGGGTTCTGGATCGGCCGGGTTGGACTGCAGGACTTCGGGCATCCGGAGACGGCCGGCACCGACATGATCCTGGACCTTCGGGTCGTGAACGGGTTTTCAGGGAACGAAGGCGGCCCTTTCTATTTCGGGACGCTCTATCTGAACCCGGAGGAGGCGCCCAGCTCGGGCGAGAGCGACTGCCGGATCAAGGATCAGCGCGACACGCTCACCGGGCTGCCCGATCGCAACATCCTGACGTGCCGGCTGGAACAGGCGATCACGCACTCCCGGGACAATCAGTCCATCGGGGCGCTCGTCTACATCGACATGGACAATTTCAAGGAGGTCAACGACGCGATCGGGCGGGAACAGGGAAACGACATCATCCTGATCGTTGCTCGCCGGGTGCGGAACATCCTGCAGAAGACGGATACGGTCCACCGCCCCGGCGGGGATGAATTCGTGATCCTGCTGGAGAACATCCGGTCCGTCGAGGACATCCCCGGCATCGTGGAGCGGATCCGGGAGGCGATCATCCGCCCGATCCGGCTTTCCACCGAGATCATCAACATCCAGGCCAGTATCGGCGTAACCGTGTTCCCGGACGACGCGGGGGACAGCGACCAGCTGATCCGCCATGCCGACCAGGCGATGGTCGCGGCCAAACAGCAGGGTGGCGATCAGATCCAGTTCTTCGATAACGAGAACAACCGCCGGCTCGCCGCCCAGTCGTCCGAAATGCGCGCCGTCCACGGTGGCATCCGCAACGATGAATTTGTCCTCTACTACCAGCCAAAAATCAGCATCGCCTCCGGCGAGGTGATCGGCATGGAGGCCCTGATCCGCTGGCAAAGCCCGCAGCGGGGTTTTCTCAACCCGGGTGCATTCCTGCCCTACATCGAAGGCACCTCCGTCACCCAGGATCTCGACCGGCATGTGCTGGGGCTCGCCCTTCGGCAGATCGAAGCCTGGTCGGAACAGGGGATCGACGTCCCGATCAGCGTGAACATCGGCGTCGACCTGCTGCAGAGTGCCGACTTCGTCCCGATGATCCGCGAGATGCTGAGTCGGCACCCCTCCGTGGCTCCGGATCGGGTAGAACTGGAAGTCCTGGAGACGGGCGCGATCGATGACATCCAGGGCATCTCCGCAACGCTCAAGGAGATCCGGGACCTGGGGGTTGGACTCGCTCTGGATGATTTCGGAACCGGGTATTCATCGCTGGCCTACCTCAAGCGGTTGCCTACAGACACCCTCAAGATCGATCGAACCTTCGTGCGCGACATGCTGGAGGATCCCGAGGACCTCAACATCATCGACGGGGTCATCAGTCTGTCGAAGGCCTTTCACCGAACGGTGATCGCGGAAGGGGTCGAGACCCGGGAGCACGGCCGCGTGCTGTTCGAACGCGGGTGCAGTCAGGGCCAGGGGTTCGGGATCGCCCGGCCGATGCCGGCCGAAGAGGTGCCCGAGTGGCTGACCCAGTGGGCCCAATCGGAAAGCGAGGGCTGGCGGTTTGAAAAGCTGGCGGCCGGACAGAACTGACAGGGGAGGATGGGGATGGAGACCAAGGCATTGATCGTAACCGCACACCAGGGGCGAGGCCGTCCCTACGTCGCCATCGAGGAGCAGGATGCGCCCGATCGCTTTTCCCGGAGTCTGAAGTGGCAGCGGCGCCGGAACGGGTTGCCGGGCGTCGAGCGTGATCGGATTCCGGAGAAGGATGGAATGCAGGCCATGCTGCAGCGCGGAGTTCTGGTCGCGGACGCCGAGGAGCTGGGCCTGGTTGAACCACCGGGCTGGATGACGCGCTTCGGACCGGCCGCAACACCGGCCGACGAGGGAACGCCGGTCGTGGTCTGGCTGGACCGGGAGGAACTGGTCCGGCTGACCGAAGGCGGCCGAGGGTGACACGGGTGATCAGCCACGCATTGCGTGGCGCCAGCGACGGCGGGGCCACGCAAAACGTGGGACCGAAGACAGAGGCGACGCATTGAATCCCGAAGACATCCGGCGCTGGCGCGAGATGTCCGGTTACTCCCAGGGGGAGGCCGCGGCGGCGCTGGGCGTCAGCACCCGAACGATCGAGGACTGGGAGTCCGGCCGCCGTAACCCGCCGCCGTACCTGGGGCTGGCGGTCGCCGCCCTGCTCTATGGGTTGCCGGCCTGGCCTTATCGGCCCTGACCGGGGCTTCGGCATCCGGTTCCCTTGAGACAACCAACCCTTCCCCTGGCCTGCCCTTCCCTTAACGTTCTTTGCTGTACGCCCGGAGAATCTTAGCCGCGAGGAAGAAATCGACAGAAAGGGGGCTCTCGATAAGATCAGGATCGAATTCAGAAAACGATCGAGAGAGAGACGCAATGGGATACGCACACCATGTCGACAGGAACCGGGCATTTTCGAAAAACGAGTGGAAGGCGATCCAGAAAGCCTTCATGAAACTCATCGACCACATGCCGCCCCGAACGGACACGGCCGGCGGCTATCACGCGGAAGATCCCCTGATCATCGACGATGGAGATGGCAACCCGCCGAAGGTTGATGGAGACGAAATCCGGTTCAATGGGGCCGATGGGGCTTCCCGTATGGACCTCAGCTGTGAGCCTTTCCGGATGACACGAGAAGGCCAGAACGATCCGGCCTCGGTCAAAACCGACCGCAAGCCGTACGATCTGATGGTCTGCGCGGTGCTGCTTGTCACGGAAAAGGTCGCACCGGATGCGGTCGATGTGACCTCCGACGGGGACCGAAACGGACTCGAATGGCAGGCGGCTCGGGATTTCGTGGGCCGGGTGCTGACGGATGACGATCTCACTCCGGGGCCGGAAGGTGAAAACATGGAGAGCTGGCTTCAGCGCAAGCAGGCCGAATACGCCTCGGTGGCATTCTGAAGGCCGTGCCACGATGCGCGTTGCGCGTAACGACGGATTGGCGTTACACTCGGGAGTGATCGACCACCGCCAAGTAGCGAACCCTCGAGGTGAAAAACGATGACCGCCAGCCCTCCCGAGAAACCCGGTACCGACTGGGACCGTCTGCAGAAAATGTCGGACGAGGACATCGACACCTCGGACATCCCGGACCCGACACCGGAACAGTTCGCGCGCGCCGCGGCCCGAAGAGGCCTCGAGCCGCCACCCCGGAAGCAACAGGTGACAATGCGGATCGACGCCGACGTCCTGGAGTGGTTCAGGGCCGGCGGAGAGGGATACCAGTCCCGGATCAATGCCCTGCTCCGGGCGTACATGGAAGCGCACAAGAAGTCATAACGCCCCGCCCCCGGATCGCCTTCACGCACCAGCGAGGTGCGGTGGCGGCACCCATGGTTTGTGCCACGCACAACCCGGAGATGCATTGATGGTTCGCACACGGACAGCCCCCATCGAGAACCCGACGCGGGTTCGCCTGGTGACGCCGGAGGATCCCGGCTATCGGGGAATGCTGCGTCAGACCATGCAACAGAAGGCCCCGAAGCAAGCGAATCGGATGCCCAACCCGAGGCCGACGCATCGGCTGGCGGAGGATTTCGAATGGGCCGTGCGCGACTGGCTGGCTGACCAGGGCGTGCCACTGACCGACAAGCGGGTCGCCCTTTTTCGACACGGTGCGTATTGGGATCAGCGCGCGGGCATGCTGGAGATTGATGCCGTCGAAGCCCCGGCCGACCGTCCGCCGCGGTTTTTCGAGGTCAAATCGGGCGCTTCGGCAAAGTCCGCCCTGACGGCCGGACGCGGGCAGGCGAACCGACGGCGCACCGTATTGCGTCATCTGAACCCGCAGATCGCGCACTGCGTGATCTGGGTGCGGCCGGTGCCGGAGCTCAAGCCGCCGCCCTCGATTGGCACCACCCGGGATCTCCGGGATCTCAAGCTCCCTGTTCCGAGTGAACCCCAAAAGAACCCGCCGCCCGTCCTGATCCTGGAGGCCGGCGCCATGTGGGAACGGCTGCGGCGAGCCGGGCGGATTCGCGACGAATCGTTGTGGGAAGGCCTGCAGCGGGAGGCCCGGGGCCTGGACGATTACGAGGCGCTGGAGCGGGAACGCAGGGAAGAACAGGCCCGTCTTTCCGTGGCCGGCGACGGCGGTGAATCCCCGCTCGCACAGGAGCTCCGGGCCGCCATGCAGACCGGGGCCTCGAACACGAACGCACCCCACTGAACATCCACGGCAGGAGACGAACATGGGCAGGAGGAAGGAGCCTCGAGCAATGGAGCATGAAGCCCGCGACTTCGCGGGAACCCTCGTGGAGATCGCTCACGACTGCATCCCCGAAAACCTGAGCGGCGAACTCGAACAGCCGCTGCGGTTTCGCCGGGGACGCGGGAAGCGAACCTACCACTGCCTCGATGACGGGGAACACCGGATCACGATCGGGCCGGAGATGGTCCGCCAGCACCTGGTCGGGGATGTGCACGGCTGGCTGAACTATCGCGAGCGCAATCGCCTGGGGTGGCCGGTGCCCTGCTCGATCCCGACACTGCTGACCCATGTGGTGCTGCACGAAGCTGCTCATGCGGTTCAGATCGAACAGGGTGGGCGCCGGTACGGCAGCGTTCATAACGCGACCTTCTATCGAATCCTGGCAAGCCTGCCCGGGCACGGCTGGGCCTCGGAGCTGGAGGCTGCGATCCGGACCGCCTACCCGGATGAGGCCATCCAGGAGACGCCGGACAAACCCGAACGGCCCCAACCGCCGAAGATCGAATTGCCCCCGCTCCCGCTTGGTCGTCAACTGGCGATCGACTACCAGGGGGTTCGATTCAATGGAATCATCGAGCGACGCAACCCCAAAACCGTGACGATTCTGGGCGCCTGGGAAAGTGGCCGGCGGGCACGTATTCGCGTTCCCTATCCCCTGCTCCCGTCAATCCTGGTCGAGTGAAGAAATCGACAAACGGAGGCGGTTCGATACGCTTTCCCTGAATACATCGAAAAGAGGAAAGAGGAAAGATGGAAAGTACGGATCTGCTGCAGTCCATTCCGGCGCAGCCACAACGTCAGGACTCGGTGAGCGAACAGATGGCCGATCTGCGCCAGGTCGCCAACCGCCTCGGGATGTACGATGCGGCGGACGCGATCGGACAGATGTTCGAAACCGAATCCCTTGGGCGGATGAAATACGGCTGCCATGTCGAAGCCGAGATCGAAGGCATCATCGACGAGAACTGTGTGCTGGATTACGGCCGCCCGGAGGAATGCATCTATGCCAAACCCGGCATGCGTCGGGAACAGTGCCAATACTGGCGGGTGATCGACGCCAGCGCCATCGGGCAGGACTGAGCCGGCGAAACCGGCGCCACGACGAAAACGAATCCGCGCGAGAGGCCATGAAAGACCACACCCGAACCCCATCACCCTCGGGAACCTACGGCTTCATCGTGCGCCGCACGATCAACGGAGAAACCCACCAGCGCAGCTTCCCCGCCCGGGCCGACCGGGACCCGCCTGATGTGGTCGAAAAGGCTCGTCAGGCTGCCCTGGAGTACGACGCGCAGTTGCTCCGGGCAATGGAGGCCGCCCGCGAACGGCGGCGCCAGGCGCGCAAGCCCAAGGGATTGTCTCCGGTCAGCGGTGTTCAGCCGATGCTGACCGATAGCGAGAAAAACGGACGGCGTTACGAATATCGGGCCTGGGGCGTTCGGAAATACCGCAATGGAACCACAATCCAGCGGAGGTTCTCGGTCGCTGAATACGGCGATCAGCGTGCCTGGGAAGAGGCCTGCCGGTTCCTGGCGCAGCTGGAGGGGATCGACCCCGAGCCACTGATCCGCCAATACCCGGGGGTGGGAATCTGGGATCGAGTCTGGGCGCAGCGGAAGAATACGAGAGGGGAGACAAAGTAATGATGAAAGTATCGGACATCGATGTACACTGCGACCCCCCCCATCCCCCGAAACGATCGAGCAATGGAACGAAGACCTACTCGAAAGCTGGAAACGAACCAATGAAGATCAGGCTCGATATCGACGTAAAAACCGAATTGCAGGAGTGCTGCTGACAGCAGTATTCACTGCGACCTGGTACAGCGGTATTGTTGACTGGCCGCACTTCGTGGTTCCAGTCTTAATCGTTGCGTTTTTTGCGTTTCTGGCGATCCAGGGCGATTGGTCATCCACGATGATTTGGATGATTATCGCAACACTTGTGGCGCTAATACTCATCTCCCAGCAGGAGCACGAGAGATTATCAACCCTTCTGGAGGAAAGCGATAATCCAAGTGAGACGCATAAGGAAGCGAATGTTGCGGCTGTTTACCTGGGAGGCACTTTTGTTATATCCATGTTTGGGTATTGGCTGGGTTATAGGTACGCCAGCTCTCGCGAACACAAAAGCTTTCATGAGCCAAGAGAGAACATCAAGAAAGAGCTGATGAAGCTAAGGCCTATTTGCCCGGAAACCCATCCTGACGAATGCCTTGTTTATCTCTGCCTGACAAACCAAGATAAAGTCTTGGAAAGTTACCAGAGAAAGATCGCACATCAAGGCCGTCGACCTCTTGTTGTGGAATACAAAGTGGCTCGAAAGCGGGTATGGGGGGAAGAAGGAACCGAAGAAAGGAGGCAAAAGGCAGAATCGGCTTGCAGACAGATGGGGGCGGTGTCGTAACTATGGGAGACCGTATGCCATCTGTACCACACAGGCTTCGACGAGAACGCGGGGGCTCAATCCATCACGTTAAGCCTGGCAACCCGGCATTTCCTTCCGTGCCGTTCGACGGATACACCACCCTTTCCGGCGTGGCGATCGAGCACAGAAAATCGCTGATCTAAAATAATGGGTATCCGGATTATCCGGTTGATACATAGAAGGGAGAGATTATGAACGACATCACATTCAGCGATGCACTACGTAAGCAGCTCCGTGACCCGGAAGCCTACCTGGAACAAGTAGGTAACGTGCTTTTCGGTCTTTTCCGGGTGCTAGGTTGGTGGGTGATCATGACCACTACCTATACCTCGGCCGCCGCGATCTTCGCATTCATCACTCAAGACCTTAGTGCGTACTCACGAGGTGATCTGCAAGAGGGCCTGCGGGTTATCTGCACATTCGCCGGTGGGGCTGCTGCCCTGGCGTGCCTCTTTGGCAATACCGGAAGGTTCCGAGACGTATTCAGCGCCAGGGCATGGGATGAAGTGGAACGCTTCCAGTCCATCAAGGAAAAGATCGAGTCGCAGATTGATACAACGGAAGTGCTGCTGGTCAAGCATGGTCTGATTACCGAATCCGACGTGGAACGTCGAGCTGCTACGGTAAGTGGCACCTCATCAACCACTTAATCCGGATACCCAAAATAATTTAAGGCGAAGGAAGGAAAATGATCAACAGTCAAGAAGTTCAGAATGTATTGGGACTTTTGACGATAATCGCGATGCTGGCGGCGTACGTTACACATGTAATCCACTCCATCGCGGAAGAAGCCTGGGTGATTCTGGTCATCGGCGCTCTCTTTTTCCCTGTTGGGATCATCCACGGTGCAGCGGTCTGGTTCGGCATCTTCTAAAAATCGACAGGCGGGGAAACTCTGGCAAAGTGGATGATGAATCCATCGAGCAGAGGACAATCCATGATTTCGGATGATCGAGTCACACGCTTTCACGAAGGTCAGGTCTGGGAGAACTCGGCAGGTTATTACGTCCGCGTGATGCAAATCGAAAACGGTCAGGCCGTGCTCCGCAAGGGCGCGGATGGTAGCGGACGGATCACCCGCAGGCCCTGGGACGGGATCAGCCTCCGTTGGGGGCTCGTGGGCGATCCCACTGCCCCCGAAGAGTACCCGGTCGGGCAGGATAGTGAGGGCAAAGGCGGGTGAAACACCCCTTTGCCCCTCCAAGGTTCAAGGGGGTATTCCATGAGCCGGGATAATCGCCCGAAGACGAACGAGCGCAACGACCCAGGCAAACCCGAAGAAAAGGGGCGCGTTATCTATGCCGAAACCCGTTTCAGGCCGGAACAGAAGCCGAAGCCGAAAACGAGAAGTCAAAGGCGCGAGGAAACGCCGATTCCCAAGGGGCTCCATCTGACCCGGTACAACTGGGCCCTCGACATCGGGGTTCCAATCCTGATTCTGATGGCGTTTCCGGTCGTCGCCTTCTTCATCGAATCGAACGGAACGATTGGAGAAGAAGGAAACGCCGAGATCGAGCGAATGGTCGCAGAACAGCCGGATCTGGAGCCAATGGTGGAGGAGCGCAGAGGCGACGGGTGTGGAAGTATCCTGTTCGTCACCTATAACGAGGAGTGCATCACCGGATGGGACTATCAGGAGATCAAGGAAGCGTACCAGGAGTTGAAGAAGACCCAAGGCGAATCGGCCACAGCGTATGGGGAGCGATGAATTGACTGTTGAATTGAACAAACGAATCCGCCAGCTGCTGCTGGAAGCCTGGGACATGGAAGCGACCGAGGCGGAACACATCGCTTCCGACTGCGCAGCGGCGCTCCAACAGGGCGGATCCTATCGAGAGCTTATGTCCCGTTTGATGCCGATTTTCCCGCCGTCGGAGCCCGAAACAGCCGAGGACGTGGCTCATCGCCTGATTGGGCTGAACAACGCCCTGCGCGCCCGAGAGGAAGCCGCATCCAAGGATCTTTCGAAGGAGGCCGAAGCGTGAAAATCTATGTCCTGTTGGCACAGCGCAAAGAGAGCTACGAGGGAGAGTACGGCCCCGAAGCTCTGGGAGCGATGACCGAGTACGAATACGACATCAACCCGGAATTTCTTGAAGAGCGGCGGAACGAGTATTCGCGTAACCGGGAATTCAGCGCCGTCCGGATCGTGGCCCTCGATATCCCCGAGGGGGAAGTCGAACGCCGATTGATGCCGGAGGCGACGCCGATTCAGGCCCGCGTCGCCAGCGAAGAATAGCCCCACCCCGCAACCCTCCCGGTGTCGCGCTTGAACCGCGACACCGGGAGGGTTTTCGCTCGTGGCAGAATCAACAAGCCCTCGAACTGGAAGGAGGCCGCATGTACGAAGGAGACGTAGGACATCACAACGATGGGATGGAAACCGAACGGGAATGGACGTTCACGCATGTCTACTGGGAGCCGATCGAGTTCTCCGGGGAGCGGATCTGCGTCGGGAGTTTTCTGCTGGACGAAGAACGGGGTGAACGGATACTGGCCCTGCCCCTGGGCCCCGAAGACATGGACCGCGTGACCGACAACGGCGGTGAATGGTTGCGGGCCGATCTGGAGGCGTGCTTTCGACGCCCGACCCCGTTCCCGCTTCCACCCAACGTGACCCTGGGGCGCTCCGTCTCCATTATCGCGGAGACCGCCCGCGAAGCCGCCGATACGGCGCTGCGTTTCCACGCGGCGTTCATGCGACCGGAGGGGCCGGAAATCCTTAGAATGGGTAACCAGGTGAAAAGTGATCGGCCGGAATGCCCGGATGTCGTGACCGAAAGCGAACGAAAACAGCAAGAGGAGGCCGTCTGATGGAAGAGCCGAGCATGTTCATCAGCCTGTTGGTTCTTGGAGCAATCTTCGTTGTTCTGGGAGTTATCGCCCTCTGGGTGAGCGACGTATTCGACCCGCCCATGCCGGGGAAAGGTCAGACGGCGAAAAACGGCAATAAAGTGAAAAAGGAAAGGGCTTCAGTGAAAAAGGAAAGGTATTCGGGGATGGCGCAGATGAAGAGTCGCAGCTCCACCGAGGAATACTTTATGTTCCATGACCAGAGCAAATGCTATCCTTTCAGTGACCACTCCTCGTCCTCGATGGGCACGGGCAGCGATTTCGATCACCACTGAACAAGAGAAACACAGGGAGGTTCCATGTCGACATCGGATGTCGTCGGCGGGGTCCTTGCCATTCTCCTGGTCGTCGCAGGACTGGCTGCCATCGGATACCAGGCCTGGCGGTGGGAGGAGTCGCGCGACCGCGACCGCGAAAGCCGCAGGGGCACCAAACGCAAACACCAACGAAACCATACCCACGAAACCCACGACTGACCGCGGCCAGCACACGGCCGCGTAGAACGCCACGGAGGCACGACCGATGGAGCAGTACCAGAACCTGATCCGGCACATCCTCCCCCACTGTCAGGCTAGTTGGAACCTCACCCGATGTTAGGGTGTTATCAACGACCGGGGGCGAAGAGAGGTTCCTGTGAAGTACTCGGATGAACGCAAGGAGGCGGTGCTGAAGAAGCTGCTGCCGCCGCATAACCGGACCGTGGCTCAGCTGGCCGATGAAGAAGGGATCTCGGCCGCCACGCTGTATAACTGGCGCCGGAAGGCCCGCGAGCAGGGTCGGCTGTTGCCGGACAGCAGCCCGGAGCCCGAGGGCTGGAGCTCCCGGGACAAGTTCAATGCCGTGCTGGAGACGGCGCCCTTGTCCGAGGCCGAGGTGGCGGAGTACTGCCGCCGACGGGGTCTGTATCCCGAACAGCTCCAGCGCTGGCGCGCGAGCTGTGAGCAGGCCAACGATGCCGCCGACGCATCGGCGCGGCAGGAGCGGGAGCAGGTTCGCACTGAGCGCCAACGGTCGAAAGAACTCGAGAAGGAGCTGAAGCGCAAGGAGTCGGCACTGGCCGAGACCGCCGCTCTGCTGACCTTGCGAAAAAAAGCGAACGCGATCTGGGGGGACGAGGACGCATGACCAGCGCCCCGGATCGCGAACAGGCCATCAAGCTGGTCGACGAGGCGCGGGCCGAGGGGGCGCGCCTCGCCCCGGCCTGTGTCGAGCTCGGCATTGGGTTGAACACCTATCGCCGCTGGAAAACCGGTGGCGTCGATGGCCGCCGGCACGCGGTGCGGCCATCGCCGTCCAACGCGCTCACCGAAGCCGAGCGGGACGAGGTCCTGGCCGTCTGCCATCGGCCGGCATGGGCCAGTCTGCCACCGGGGCAAATCGTGCCACGCCTGTTGGACGAGGAGGACCGCTACCTCGCTTCGGAATCCACCTTCTACCGCCTTCTGCGAGCCGCCGGCGAGCAGCAGCGCCGGGGGCGGGCCGCGGCGCCCCACAACCCCGGCCCGCCACGACGGCACACCGCCACTGGCCCCAATCAACTCTGGAGTTGGGATGTGACCTATCTGCCTACCCGGATCCGGGGGCAGTTCTTCTACCTCTATCTCATCATCGACCTGTTCAGCCGGAAGGTGACCGGCTTCGAGGTCTTCGGGACCGAGAGTGCGGCCAACAGCCGCACCGTCATCGAACGCGCCGTGTTGCGCGAGGGCGTGGCCCACCGGCCTCTGGTGCTGCATGCGGACAATGGCAGCGCCATGAAGGGCGCCACGCTGTGCGCCCGTCTGGAGGAACTGGGGGTCACGCGCTCCCACAGCCGGCCCCGGGTCTCCAACGACAACGCCTACTCCGAAGCGCTGTTCCGGACGGCGAAGTACCGGCCAAGCTATCCGCCGGACGGCTTTGACGACCTAGAAGCGGCCCGCCAGTGGGTCCTGGACTTCGTCCACTGGTACAACCACGAGCACCGGCACAGCGCCATCCAGTATGTCACGCCGGCCGAGCGCCATCGGGGCCGGGACCGCCATCTCCTGGCACGCCGCAAGCATCGCTACGAACAGGCCAGGGCTGCCAAACCGGAACGCTGGGGTGGCCGACCGGTCCGTGACTGGACGCCCGTCGAGGCGGTCCACCTCAACCCGGAGCCGGCATTAGAGGCCGCATGACCCAATGTGCCAACTTCCTTGACAGCCACCG